>JAYUUK010000171.1:0-4801 GCA_043754595.1 Roseiflexaceae bacterium
GGCAGCGAGCTCTCTGCCGCCTCCGACGCGCTGCTGGCATCTTCGCACGAGCAGGCCAGGGGCGCGACCGAGCAGGCCAGCGCGGTCTCGCAGATCTCGACGACCATCGAGGAGCTCGGCTCAACCGCGCGCCAGATCGCCATCGCCTCCGAACAGGTGGCCGAGGCCGCCCGCCAGACGCTCGAAAATCTCTCGGATGGGCAGGATGCGGTCGATCGTTCGATCCAGGCGATGGACCGCATCCGCTCGCGGGTGCAAGATGTCTCGTCGCGGGTTCTCAACCTCGGCGAGCGCTCGCAGCAGATCGGTGAGATCATCGATCTGATCAACGACCTCTCGGACGAGACCCACTTGCTGGCGCTCAACGCCGCCATCGAGGCGGCGGGGGCCGGCGAGCACGGCAGACGCTTCGCGGTGGTGGCGGCCGAGGTCAAGAGCCTCGCCAACCGCGCGCTCGCCGCCGCCAAAGAGGTCAAAGGCGTGATTGTCGAAATCCAGCACGCCACCAACTCGGCGGTGTTGGCGGCCGAGGAGGGCGGCAAAGAGGTGGCGCGCGGCGTCGAGTTGGCCCACAGCGCAGGGCAGGTGATGGACTCGATCGTGATGACCGCCGAGCGCACGGCGCAGAGCTCGGCCGAGATTACTATGGCCACATCGCAGCAGCAGAGCGCATCGGAGCAGGTCGTCGAGACCATGCGCGAGATCGCTGATGTCGCGCGGCGCACCGCGCTCGGATCGCGGCAGCTCCAGGATTCGTCGCAGCGCCTCTCGCAGCTTGCAGACCGACTGCACGGCATTGGCCGGGAGCATTGACCATTGGATCTCACCGCTTTCTACAGCCAGTTTCGCGATGAAGTCGTCGAGAACCACCGGGTGATCGGCGATGGTCTGCTGACCCTGGAGGATGCCGCGCTGCCGCTCGATGAGCGCCGCGCCGCCATCGACCGGGTGTTCCGCGCGATGCACACGGTCAAGGGCTCGGCCAGGCTGCTCGGCATCGAGACGGTGGGCGCGGTGGCCCACACCTGCGAGCACGCGCTGATGGATCTGCGCGACGGCCGCCGGGCGATGAACCGGCCGCTGACCGACGCGCTGTTGCGCGGCGCCGATATAGTGCTGGAGCTCGTACACACCGTCGTCGATGGCCGCCAGCCAACCGTCGATGTCCAGGAGCAGCTCGCCGCGCTCGAGGCCGCCCTCGCTCCTTCGACGCCCGTCGCGCCGCCTGCTGTGGCCAACGACCCTGTCGCAGCGCCATCCGCCGCGCCCGCTACGCCACCCGCGCCGGCCGCTGTGCCACCCGCGCCACCCGCTATACCGGCCGCTCCGGCCGCGCCGACCGCGCCGGCCGCTGTGCCACCCGCTGCGCCCGCCACTCGCCAGCGCCGCGCCGCCGGCCACCAGACGATCCGGGTCAGGGTCGATCGGCTCGACGCGCTGCTCAATATCGCCGGCGAGCTGGCGATCGGGCGGCAGACCCGCGTGGCGCATCTCGATGCCCTGGCGCAGCTCGAAGATCTGGTGGCGCAGCAGCAGCGCAGTATCGCGCAGCTCGAACAGGAGCTCGGGCGGCTACGCTTCTCGCCATCGCAGCGTGCCGATCTCGACACCCGGCTTGAGAAGATTGGCGCGCTCGGTCAGCAGATCGATGGCGTCGCCACGCGCCAGAACCAGCGCTTCGCCCAGTATGCCAGCCACACCACGCAGCTCGTCGAGGATTTTGAGCAGGAGGTGATCTCGGCCAGGCTGCTGCCGATCGCCAATGCCTTCGCCCATCTGCCGCGCGCCGTCCGCGAGCTCGCCCGCGACCTTGGCCGTGAGGTGACGCTGACGCTGGAGGGCGAGCATACCGAGCTCGACCGCAAGGTGATCGAGGCGCTCGGCGACCCGCTCACTCACCTGGTGCGCAACGCGCTCGATCACGGGATCGAGCCGCCAGACGAGCGGCAGCGTTGCGGCAAGCCCGCCACCGGGACGATCACCATCGCCGCGCAGACGCTCGGGTCATCGGCGCTGGTGACGATCCGCGACGATGGGCGCGGCATGGACCCCAGGCGGCTGCGCGAGTCGGCCGTCCGCAAGGGTCTGGTGGACCAGGCGACCGCCGCGAGTATGACCGACCAGGAGTCGCTCGAATTGATCTTTGTGCCGGGGTTCAGCACGGCGCAGATGATCACCGATATCTCGGGCCGCGGCGTCGGCATGGACGTGGTGCGCACCAGCATCGTCGAGCTCGGCGGGCAGGTTCAGCTCACATCGCAGGTTGGCGTCGGGACGAGCGTCACGCTAGTGCTGCCGCTGACGCTGGTGACGACCAGGGTGCTGCTCATCGAGCTCGGCGCAGATATGTTCGCGGTGCCAGCCGCCTCGTGCCACGCCAGCATCTGGGTCTACCCAGACCGGCTGCGCACCGTCGAGGGCCGGGCGATGGTCGAGCTGAGCGATGGTGAGCTGGTCCCGCTTGTGCATCTGGAGCGCCTGCTCGGGCTGCCAACCGAGCGCGCGCTCGATCAGCGCCGGCACCCGGCGCTGGTTGTGGGCAGCGGGCGCAAAATGGCGGTGCTGGTCGATCGGCTGATCGACGAGCGCGACGCCATGATCAAGCCGCTCGGCGCGCTGCTAGAGGGCGAGCGCCGCTTTGGCGGGGCCTTCCAGCTTGGCGATGGGCGGCTAGCGCTGATGATCAACGTCGCGCTGCTGGTCCAGCAGATGCGTGGCGCGACGCTGGCGTCTGGCACTATGCGCGCCGCCCGCGCGCCCCGCGCGCGCCGGCTGCTGGTGACCGACGACTCATTCGCCACGCGCGAGCTGGTGCGCAGCATCCTCACCACCGCCGGCTATGATGTGACCACCGCCGTCGATGGCCAGGACGCGGTGGAGAAGCTGCGGGTGTCGCAGTTCGATTTACTGATGAGCGATATCGAGATGCCGCGGCTCGATGGGTTCAGCCTGGCCGAGCGCGTCCGCGGCGAGCTCGGTATCGCCGAGATGCCGATCGTCCTGATGACGAGCCTAGCGACCGAGGACCACAAGCGGCGCGGTTTACACGTCGGCGCGCAGGCGTACATTGTGAAGAGCCAATTTAGCCAGGGCAGCCTGCTGGATATCATCCATCAGCTGCTGGGAGAGGCAGCATGACCGGATATATCCTGGTAGTGGATGACAGCAAGCTGGTGACGGATATCGTCAAGATGCGGCTGCAGATGTTCGGCTACGATGTCCGCCTGGCCTACAACGGCGAGGATGCGCTGGCGCAGATTATCGATGACCCGCCGCTGCTGCTGGTGCTCGACCTGCACATGCCCGGCATCGATGGCTACGAGGTCTGCCGACGCATCCGCGAGGACCCCAAGCTCGATGACCTGCCGGTGATCATGCTCACGTCGAGCGACGACAAGCGCGCCGCCTACGAGGCCGGCGTCGATGAGTATCTCAACAAAGATATCGATCTGCTCAATTTGCCAAATCGCGTCAAGCAGATCCTCGATCTATGAGCGATCAAGCAGCCACAGGTATCCGCGTCGTCGTCGTCGACGACTCAGCGCTGATGCGCCGCTTCGTGGTCCAGGCGCTAGAGCGCGACCCGCAGATCCAGGTGGTCGGGCAGGCGGCCGATGGCCGCTCGGCGATCGAGCTCGTCGAGCGGCTGCGCCCCGACGTGGTCACGCTCGATGTCAACATGCCGGTGCTAGACGGCGTGGCCACCACCAAGCATCTCATGGCCTTCTGCCCGACGCCCATCCTGGTGCTGACGGCGGCGCGGGTCAGCCACGATGTCGATCTCACCTTCAAGATGCTCGGGGCCGGCGCGCTCGATGTGATGGATAAGCCCGAGGGCGGCAGCGCGCAGACCCTCGACAGCGCCGCGCGCGATCTGGTGCGGCGGGTCAAGTTGCTGGCGAAGATCCGGGTGGTGACCCACCTGCGCGGCAGACGCGGCGATCCGCGCGAGCTGACGGCGCCGATCCAGTCGGCGGTCGAGCGCGGCGGTATGCCGGCCCCGCCCCGGCTACCGCGCCCGGCGATGACGATGTTTTTTCCGCTGATCGTGATCGGCGCCAGCACTGGCGGGCCGCGGGTCATCCATCAGATTCTTGGCGACCTACCGGCCGATCTTGGGGCGGCGGTGATGGTCGTCCAGCATATCGCCGAGGGCTTCAGCCCCGGCATGGTGGAGTGGCTGACGAGCGGGGCGCGCATGCCGGTGGCGCTGGCGAGCGAGGGACAGTTCATTCGGCCGAACGAGATCTTGATGGCCCCCGAGCGGCGCGATATGCTCATTCAACCGGACCGTACCATCCATCTCAGCAACAGTCCGCTGCTGCTCCAGCGCCCGGCGATCGATGTGACGATGCAGGCCGCAGCCGAGGTGTTTGGCTCGCGGGCCATCGGTGTGCTGCTGACTGGCATGGGCCGCGACGGGGCCTACGGGCTGCGCGCCATCCGCGCCAACCACGGGCAGACCATCGCGCAGGACGAGGCTAGCTGCGCAATCTTTGGCATGCCGCGCGCCGCCATCGAGATCGACGCCGCCGCGCAGGTGCTGCCGCCGTCCAAGATCGGCGCGCAGCTGGTGGCGCTCGTACAACGCCTGCTCAGAAAGTAGCGACCATGTCCACTCCCGCATCGCCGATCGAACTGAGCGGCGCCCAATTCGCTCGCCTGCGCGACCAGCTCGCGGCCTTCGGTGGGATCTACCTGGACCGATGATTTTACCGTCGCGCACCAGCACCGAGCCGATGGGAATGCCGCCCTGCGAGCGCCCCAAACGGGCCTCGGCGATGGCGGCTTGCATGAATTC
>JAYUUK010000172.1:0-1631 GCA_043754595.1 Roseiflexaceae bacterium
GTCATCCCGGTCTGGTTCGAGTCCTGGCGCTACGCGCAGCAGGATCGGGCGCTGTGGCGCGCGCTGCTGGTGCGGATCATCGCCAGCCTGCGCGCCAAACTGCTGCCGAGCGAGACGCTGCTGCGCGGGCTCCACGCGGGCGAGACTGAGGCTCAGGCCAGCGCGGCGCTCACGCAGCAACTCGACGACGCGCAGACCCGGCTGTACCGCAGCTTCACCCGCGACAAGCCTGGCGAGCTGGCGATCGACTGGGCCGCTGCCAGTAGACTGGTCGCTAGCCTGGCGCTCAAGAGCGGCGCGATCCCCGCCGGCGGCACCATCGAAGCCGCGCTGACCCCTGAGCAGACCACGCTATGGGACGTGCTCCACCGCGAGCGCGCCAAGGTCTATGGCCAGCAGGTCGAGGCGCTCGACGAGTTCGAGGGGCTGCTGCGCGAGCTGATCGACGGCTGGATCGTCAAGCGCAACCGGCTGCTGGTGGTGTTCATCGATGACTTGGACCGCTGCCTGCCCGAACAGGCGGTGGGCGTGCTAGAAGCCATCAAAGTCTTCCTCGATATCCCCGGCTGCATTTTTGTGCTCGGCATGGACCGAGCGATCATCGAACGCGGCATCGCGGTCCGCTACCGCGACCTGGTTGGCGCGGCGGGCGGCGCGCCGGTCCGCGAGCGCGACTACCTGGAAAAAATCGTCCAGATCCCCTACACCCTCGCGCCGCTCAGCCCGGCGCTGGTTAAGACGTTCCTGACGGCGCGGCTGGCCGGGACGCTCAACCTCACCCCAGACATGCAACAGCAGGTCGCGGCGACGATGGTGGCGGGGCTGGCGCGCAACCCGCGCAAGGTCAAGCGCACGCTCAACACCTTCCGGCTGCTGTACGATCTGGCGCAGGCCAACGGCCGCACCGAGCACCCAGCGCTGCTGGCCAAACTGGTGGTGCTCCAGAGCAGCTACGCCGCGATCTACGAGCGGGTCGCGGCGTCCCCAACGCTGCTGACGCAACTGGAGGCCGAGGCGCGCGGGCAGTCACACACTGGCGGCCAGGAGGTCAAGGACGAGATCGCCGCGCACCCGGCGCTGAAAGCCATGCTCGCCCGCGAGCCGAACTTCGCCAAACTCGGCGAGGAGACCGTCCGCGATATTGTCTACCAGAGCGCCACCACCCGCCCGGCAGCCGCTGGCTGACCTTATGTGCTCATCTGCGGGCTAGAGATTCATGACGCGCAGTGCGATCCAGGGTAGCGCTGTTGCAATAGTCGAATTCGCGTGGAGTGGCTACTCATTGCCATTATCACCCGCGAGTTTCTCGCGGGCCGGCCACAACCCCGGCAGCGCTCTGGAGCAACGCACCGAGCCCGAGTACATACCAACCGTATTCGAGCCGCGCCCCCGCTGTCACCAAACCTGCAAATGGATTGTCGGCCAACTCGCGCTCCAGATTGGCGAGAATCGCTGCGGTGCTCATATATTCGTACCCAATGAAGAGTAGGGCTGCTAACCCCACGACGAGCAGCGGCCGGTAACGCTGACGCTGTGTCAGCAGCAGACCGACCAGCCCAGCCACGATCGTCGCCCAGCCATCACCCGTCCCCCCTTTGAGCAACGAGATACTCCCGACGATCGGCAGCGTA
>JAYUUK010000173.1:0-4773 GCA_043754595.1 Roseiflexaceae bacterium
GGGGCTGCGCCCCCACACCCCCGCTGGAAGCGATTGAAGATGCAATTGCCCTGCAAGTGCCGCAGAAGCGCGTTGGACAGCGCTGTAGTACGCCGCGCTCCGTCGCGCGGCTTCATCGCTTCGCGCCGCCATGGTATGATACCCACCATGAAATCACGCACGAGATCGCGCACGCAATCAGGCGTCCTGCTGCTCCTGGGCATCATCTGCGGCCTGCTGCCGGCTGCGGCGCTGGCATCGAACGAGCGCTGCTTCAACGAGACCCGCTACTGCATCGCTGGGCAGATCCGCACCTACTGGGAACGCACCGGCGGCATCCCGGTCTTCGGCTTCCCGATCACGCCGCTTCAGCTTGAGATGGTCGAGGGATCGCAGCGGCGCGTGCAGTGGTTCGAGCGCGCCAGGCTGGAGATCCACGAGGAGAACGCCGCGCCCTACAACGTGCTGCTCGGGCGGCTCGGCGCAGGTCGAAGGTGCCTGCCGCGTGTTCCCCGAGACCGGCTTGACCGCGTGCGGCGCGATCCTCGACGCGTGGCACGCCGGCGGGCTGGAGCTCGATGGCGCGCCGGGGTTCAGCGAGGCCGAGAACCTGGCTCTGTTCGGGCTGCCGCTCTCGCCGCCGCGCGTCGAGCTGCTGAGCGACGGGCGGCGCTACACCGTGCAGTGGTTCGAGCGCGCCCGTTTTGAGATCCACCCCGAGGGCGTGCTGCTCGGGCTGCTCGGCAGCGAGCGATCACCGATCGCCGGCATACCGCTGATCGAGACCGGCGGCGTCCCAGCGCGGATCGGCATCTCCGCCATCGGTCTCGACGCGCGCATCACTGCGGTGGGCGTCGACGATCGCGGCGAGCCGATCGTGCCGAATCATGACGTCGGCTGGTTCGACCAGAGCGGGCTGCCGGGCGCTGGCGAGAACATCGTGCTCTGGGGTCACGTGCTGCGCTTCACAGAAGCGCCGAACATCCCAGCCCCGTTCGCCGCCATGGACCAGCTCGGCATCGGCGCAACCATCTCGCTCGTCGATCAGTATGGTACCGAGTACCGCTATCGAGTAATCCGGCGGGTGATCGCCACGCCCGACCAGGTGCAGTACATCCTGCCGCAGGGCCGCGAGCTGCTGACGTTAGTCTCGTGCTACGGCGAGCAGGTGATCGTCGGTAATGAGGTCGTCGATATGAGTAATCGGCTGATCACGATCGCCGAGCCCGCCCGCTGATGGAGAACTCGATCGCGCTCTACCCGGTCGGCCTGCCGTTTCAGATCTTCTCGGCGCCGCACCTGCTGGCGCTGCTGATCGTGCTCGCCATCAACCTGAGCTTCGCTGTCTGGTTTGGCGGCGGTCGCAACCCGCAGGCGCGCGAGGTGGTCCGCTGGCTACTGGTGGCGGCGCTGGTGGCGGTGCAGCTGGCCTGGAACTGGTGGCAGTGGCGGGTCGGCGTCTGGAGCATCGCCTACTCGCTCCCGCTCCAGCTCTGCACCCTCTCCGAGGCGCTGGCCACCGCAATGCTGATCAATGGCAGCCGGCGGCTATTCACGCTGCTGTACTTCTGGTGTCTGGCGGGGGCCGGCAACGCGCTGTTCTCGCCCGACTTTGTGATCTACGGCTTCCCGCACGTCCGCTTCTGGATCTTCTTCATCTCGCATGGGGCCAACGTCTGCGCCGTGCTATTCCTGGCCATCGCCTACGGCGCACGGCCGACGTGGCGCGGGCTATGGTGGACGGTCCTGGCAACCAACGGGTTTCTGGCGGCGATGCTGCTGGTCAACACGCTGACCGGCGGTAACTATCTATACATCTCGCGCAAGCCAGATTTCCCATCGCTGATGGATCTGATGGGGCCGTGGCCGTGGTACATCCTCGGCCTGGAGGCGCTCGGGGTCGCCTCGTTTCTGCTGGCCTACGCGCCATTCGCCCGCCGGGCGGACAGGATTGCCGCACACCGGGCGGACCATGGGCGGGCGATGCCCGGCGTCAGCCGCCGCAGTCTGACGCACGGCGCGGGCGTATCAGGGCGTGAGAGATGGGTATGCACGCGACGAGGCCCGTTACGGGGTTCGAAGGGGCGAAGCCCATCGCCGGGGAGCCTGAGGGGCGGGGCCGCCCCTCGGCCGGGTGCCGGGCGGAGCGCCGGCGAAGGATCGCCTCAGGCGAATAGGCCGGGTGCCAGGAGGAGCACCTGCGCCGCTTGACACCCGCGATCTACCCTGCTATCGTTGGCCCACGCGCGAGCGTACACCGGAGTCTACGCTGAAGTAGAATGAGGAATCGTATGAAAATCACGTTCATCGGCGCTGGCAGCCTGGGCTTCGGTGCGCCGCGCGTTCAATGCGCTCTCCCACCCAGGCCAGCGCCTCACCCCGCGCGCCTCGTCGGTGCTCACTAGTCCCGGCCGCTCGCGGTCGCGCTGCGGCGACCGGCGGGCGCATACGGCAAGGTGAACGATACTATGGCATTGGATCACGCGGTCGATAGCGCGTCAGGTCCGCTGCTGCTCTGCCTGCTCGGCGACTTCCGCCTCCTTCGGAACGGCAGCATGCTCACACTGCGCACCGGCGGCAAGACCGAGGCGCTGCTCGGGCAGCTCGGCATCGAGCACGGGCACCGGATGTCTCGCACCGCGCTGACCGAACTGCTGTGGCCGGCGAGCGACGCCGCGCTAGCCAATCAGTCGCTCAACAGCCTGGTCTACAGTCTGCACAAACTCGTCGGCGATACGCTCGGCGGCGGCGCGCCAGTGCTGCATGAGCATGGCTTCTACCGGCTCAACTGCGAGGTCGGCATCGGCGTGGATATCGCGCGCTTCGACGCGCTCAGCAACGCCGGCGACCTCCACATCCGCGCCGGCGATCGCGACGCCGGCGCGGCGGCCTACCGTCAGGCGCAGCGCCTCTATCACGGCGACCTCTGCGTCGTCACCGATGTGCGCGCGGTCGTCGAGCGCGAGCGCCTGCGCGCGCGCCACCTGACGCTGCTGGCGTGGCTCGCCGATTATCACTACCGCGTCGGCGAGTTCTCGGCCTGCATCGAGCACGCCTGGCGCCTGCTTGCCTGCGACCCGAGCCGCGAAGATGCCCATCGGCTGGTGATGCGCTGCTACGTCCAGCACGGCGAGCGGGCCGCAGCGCTCCATCACTATCAGGTCTGCGCCACGATCCTGCGCGCCGAGTTCGACGCTGCGCCCGAGCCGGCGACCTCCACGCTGTTCGAGCAGATCCGGCTCCACCCCGACTGTCTCTGAGCGCACGCTGCGGCGACCTCACGCGCCCTCGCCCCGCTCATCAGCCAAAGCTCATCGGTTCTTCGCCGTCCACCTCAGTCGGAGCTCAGGCATTGCTCACCGATGCAGGCGATGATAGACTAATCGATCCTCCAATCACCAGAGGCCAGAAAAAGTGGATGAAATAGTGGTAGCACACCAAGGAGCTAAAGAATAAACCGCGAACAGTGCAACGAACGTCGCTGGACATTGCAAGCACTATAACAGAATAGCGAGTCTCACCATGCCTTTGCAATCGCGCCTGCTCATCATGATTATCGTCACAATCCTCTCTCATGGAATTGTTGACGCTCCGTGGCCCACAACTGGCCACGCGTTTGTCGCGACGAATGGCGGTGTTTTGATCAATGGTGGAACACTGAGAGCTGGCTTGAAGGGCACGAGCTCCCTGAGTAAGGCGGCCGTCGGCGTTGCTGCAACTCCAACCGGCAAGAGCTTTACGCAGATGATAGGTGCCGGCGATGAGCTAGCGTTTGCAGCCTCCCCATCTGCACCAATCAGTCCACAAGGCACCTACTCTGATTGGTCACTGCCGGGCAACGACTATTACAACATCGACACCCCGATCGTTCCCGTGAATGACCCACGGCCTTCGCGCGGACAGGTCAACCAGGCCTACTTCTATGCATCCCAGTTCGGCTTTACCGGTGGACCGGGTGGCTATGCTGGCATCCAAACAGATGCGAATGGAAAACGTGCTATCTTTTCGATTTGGGACGCGGACCAGGCATTGTGTAGTGGCGTTGCGGGAGCCATCTGCCAGCCGTTCGGTGGTGAAGGTGTCGGCTATCAGACGATGATCCCCTATCCCTGGACCGCGAGACATGCCTATCGCACGCGGGTGTGGGCATTGAACAAGGACGCCTCCGGCGAGTGGTGGTTGGGCGCAATTCTTGACGATACCTTGGGTACGGAGGCGATCATCGGCTCGATCCACGTCCCTACAGGCCGAGGACGGCTTTCGGGCACCATCTATACCTGGGTAGAATGGTACGCGCCACAGGCCTCTAACTGTACCCAACTGCCGCTCTCGCTGGTGTTCTTTGGACGCCCACGTGCGAATGCCGGCAGCGCTGAAGCGGGCTCGCCAACCAATCATTATGGTGCGGGAGCTTGTCCATCGTTGATCAGCGGTAACGGAGCGCGGGTACGACATCGCAATGGCTGGGGAAATGACGACGTTCTTCATTGCATGACACACAAATGTTCAAATTACCATAATGCCACAAGACTGGCATCACACGGCAACCGAAAACCGGGGAAACAGCGTTGGTATAGCAATCCTATCAGCGTAGGAAAGGGGAAGATCTCGGGGACACCCAGAGGGTACCCGGCCCCCAAACCCTGCTCTGCGCTTCTCTGTTTAAGCTTGTTCCGCATCCTAATGCGGAGTGGTCACATCTCACAATCCCTTATTCACGCAAGCTGCGCCAGCGCTCGGTTTCTGGGTCCACTATAGGGTGAGGGGAAAGCGCAACGGTAGCGCTAGGACTGT
>JAYUUK010000174.1:0-4760 GCA_043754595.1 Roseiflexaceae bacterium
CGCAAGGCTTGCTGGAGCAAACCGTCAGCCGCTACCGCAGGTTGCACGCGCCACAACTGGATACAAATATCCGGCTGCACAAACTGTGCGGTGCGCGCATCTGGCGCTACAGAGTGCATTGTGCCGGCTTCAGACGGCGCCATGCTGTGAAATGCGAAGAGGAGCGCCCCATACCGCTCGCCGGTAATCTGTAGATCGGCGATCATACGCTTGATAGGGCCGGACGGGGCTTTGGGATCGTCATCACGCGGCCGGTAAAATTTCGCGTCCAGCAAGTAGCCTCGCTCCTGCCAGATGAGTGAACCCGCGTCATCTCGTATCTCGTGAGGTGCAGCATGGGTGATAAGAAAATCTGGTCGCACACCTGGCGCACCACGCCAATGCACATGTTCGGGCGGAATGGCGCGGTCATGGCGAAGCGTATAGGTTCTCCGGTCGTCCCCATCGCCCCAGGAATAATGCAGCGTCATGTCGCGGATATTCCATTGTGCCGCGCGACCCTCTGCGCGCAGCAGGTCCGCTAGCTCGTAGAAGAGCCAGAGCTGGTAAAGGTAATTGTCGCGCTTGGGATCAGTGCCAAGCATGACCGTTGTTGTCGTCGTTCTATCGCGATCGAGCAGCCGCAGTTCTTTCAGCTTCGCCCGCCATGCCAGCAGGTCATCATAGGCACTGTTGTGACCTGGCTGGGCATGCTCCCCAACCACGTGCTCCAACTCGCTGATGATCTGTTCGTCTTGCGCATCAACGTAGGAATGAGCAGCGCGCTCCAGCCCTGCGAACTGCGGGAAGATGAGCTCACGCGAGCAGGCATCAATGATGTCATAGAGCGGATGCTGTATAACACTCAGCGGGTCGCTCGCTTCCTCACGGGTCAGTAGTCGCTGGGTAAACGCCTGATATTCCAGGATTGTGATCACCGTGAGGAGATTCTCAGGCGTGGCGAAATGCCGGCGGCGCTGGCGTGTGTGCATCTCCAGCGGCGGCTCTTCGGGCAATTCGCGCCAACTCGCCGCCATCGTGCGCGGCCAGTCGATCCGACCACGCGTCGGCAGGTCTTCGACCATCACCGCGCGCGGGGCAGCAAAGCTGAGGCGCCGTTTGATGTGCGGCAGAATCTGCTCAAGCAGCTCGTCGCGCAAATAGATCACGACGGCGAGTTCCCGTAGCTGGCTGAGTGCTGCATCCTCTTCCGGATTGCTGGTCGCGTTCAGTTCTGAGAAAGTCGAGGTGAAGCGCGGAATATCGAAGCGGAGCAGTAGTTCGACCATCCGCCCCTGCATCCAGAGAAAGGCGTCGCGCTCCTGCTGGGTGGTCACAGGCCACGCTCGCCGAGCAGGTTGCGCACTCGCCGGAGGAAGATCCCATTCGGTGGTAGAGCGAGAGGTGTTGTCGGTTCGAACAGCTCTTGAATCTGAGCATCGGTCAACTGCTGATCGCTGTCAGGGTCGATGGTGCTTGTACCAGCGTGGGCAATCTCGGCTTCGCGAAGCGCACGTAAGATCGCAGCGCGGCGTCCATTTGTCCGGCCAGTCTTGAGCATTTCTTGCAGCTTCGTGGTAAAGAGCCCGCTCTCACCGACGAGCGTAAGAAAGCGCTCGATCACGTGCTGCTCATCACGCGTGAGCACCTGGAGCTGATCCGCCAATGCGTCAGCAAGCGCAGTGTCGAGGGCTTCGTCCCAGAGCATACCGATCAGGCGCCCTGCGAACAGATTGGTCAGCAGCGCGACGAGCTGCGCAGTGCCGAATTGGCGGAAGTAGCGCAGCACACGAAACATGCGCCAGAGTGACGTGAGCGCTGCTTGAGCTTCTGGGTCGTCGCTCTGCACGACGTAGCCCTGCGGGCTTCGTACAACGCGAACCACATCCGCCCAGCTGTAGACACCTGCCTCGCGATCTCCATCGATCTGCCGAAAACCGTTCTCCTGCAGCCGGCGCAAGGCGCGCATGGTAGCAATACCCTGCTCCTGTGGGTAGAGCTGCGGCGCTGGTGGCATCACGTCAATGAAGTCGAAGCGACGTTTGAGCGCTTCGCTGATCTGATTCAGAAAGTGGCGGTCGAACGAATTGAGCGTGCCGATAATGCGAAAGTCGGCCGGTATTGGCACCTCTCGGAGCGCACCGCCCGCTGTTGGCACTGCCAGTATGGCATGATCGCCACCGCTGAGCGTGGTGAGCAGGCTGCCAAACGCAGCATCTATCGGGGCGCGGGTAAACTCGTCGATCACGAGCCAGATACCGCGGTAGCGCTTTCCGCCTCCAATAAAGTCGCATCTAGCAAAGCCTTGTCCAGGCATGCTCTCGCCGCTATGCGTATTTGCGTAGTGCTGCAGCACTGCGCGCGTAAGTGCGCCGTGCTGAATGGTGTAGCCCAGACGCTGATTTTCGTCAAGTAGTGGGCCAATTCCCCCAACGACGTCGCGTACGCCCCAATCTTCAGTAGCTGTGACAACAGCTGCAGCATAGCCATGTCGCTCCACGATGTCATCGATGATCGGCGGCTGGCTAGGTTCTGTCGTGAGGCGTGCAATGTTGTATGGTTGTTCCTGCCAGAGCAGTGAAGGTAGGCGTATGGCAAGCTCAGTCTTGCCCGTACCCGGCGGACCACTCAGCACGACATGACGACCCGCAACGAGCGAGCGATAGATGCGACGGACTACTGCCGGATCAACGAGTAGGTCGACCGAAAGTTCTCTCAGACGTTCGTCCAATTCAGCAACCGGAGGTATCGGACCGTCGGCATCGATGAGCTGACCAGGATGCTCGCCAGCTGCCTCCGCGCGAAGCGCCGTGAGCACACGGTTGAAGGCTTCGACTGAGAGGTTTGAATCGACGAGGGAATCATCGTAAGGAAGATCTTCCAACGCGCCAGCAGTGGCACGCCAAGTCATATCGTTGATCTCGATCAGACCAGCTTCGTGGTACCAGGCGCGCAGCAATTCCTGATCGTTGGTATAGTTCGCTGCAAACATGCCTAGTGGACGCGCCTGGCTATCAAGCAGGGGCACGATTGCACGTGCTGGCAGATCGAAGCCGCTACTGTTATTGCCAGTTGGCAGCAGTAACGCAAGCACCATGAGCCGCAGCAGAGCATTCGCGTCGCCACGCACATAGTCATAGGGCTGGTAATGTTCTTCATCAACTGGCGCAAGGAGGCGTAGCCAGCACAATCGCTCAAGAAACGTTTCCGGATCGAGGCCCGACGCAAGGTCGCCAGCCAGCGTATGTAAGTCGTCAATGGTGTGTGGCCGTGAATCGAGGCCGCGAACAAAATCACGGAGGGCAGCAAGTCTTATCCAGTGCGAGGGTAAGTAGCGATTTTCTTCTATGTCGTCACGATATGCGGCATTGATAATCATGTGGAACTCATGGTTACTGATCTGACGAATACTCTTGCCGCGGAAAGCAACCGCGAGTCCTTTCGACAGCCAGCTTATTTGATTCATCAAGTGTGTAGCATTGCCCTTAAGATTGAGCGACTCTGGGAACTCGTGATGCTCCAACTTGAGCTTGTAGGTGATATCTTTACTTTCATCGCCACGCTTTGTAATCTCTCCGCCAATAATGCGCGCCCAAGCGGTGAATGCGTGGTAGGGATAGGGGCGATAGATGATGAGATATACCGACGAAGCACCTGAGCGCACATCGTCTAGAGCCTGCACCAGCTGCCGAGGCGCTCCGCCAGCGTGGTTCGTGAACACATACGACTCGCCATATGTTTGCTCATTCTCGAAGTCACCACCATGGATAACGACAAAAGCGGGACCATCAAGTGGGTGAGGGGGACGTTGCTTCATACCTTGTCCCTTGGGCACCTCGGGAAGTGCCGCAACCAAGTTCTCGATTGCGATGGCATCTGACTCGCCGACTTCGTAGTTTGTACTGTTGGGCTGCTGGATGATCTGCAGCTGTTTCAATTGGGGGTGCTGCAGCAGGTCGGCGCGGGTCAGCCGCTGCGCGAGGACGCGCTCGATACGCAATGGAACGCGCTGCTCGTCGTTCTTGATCTGCGCATTCTCACGGTAGAAGCTTCGATCGAGTGCGTCGGCACTTCTGATTTGAGGCTCACCGGTAATGATTGCGACGGCCAGAATACCAGCTTCTTTGCCCGCTTCCCACAGGTAGACGGTATCGCCGACGTGCATGTCTTTGGCGCGCTGGCGCGCCGACCAGGTAAATCGATCAAGAGCGGCCAATGCGCCGGGCAAATCGTAGTACTGGGGGTTTGATTGGAAAATCCAGGTACGCTCATTCTCTGGCTGGACTGCAGTAATAAAGGACTGCACATCGATCATATCGCGAGCACCAAGCGGGCGCAGTGGCTCATACAGATCGCTGGCCACCTGCAGGAGCTGAGCGTAGGCCGCGGCGGTGGGATACATTGACCACGGCAGCTGGGGGTGCAGTCGCACCAGCAGAGCGCGAAAAGCTACAGGCTTAACAAAGATCTGACGCTGAGGATCTGCGAGCATCAGAAAGAAGGTCGCTGCTGGCCAACATGTTGCGGTCTGATTGCTCAGGAACGCAACCCATTCGGCAAAACGAGTCTCAAATGGCGCATCGCCATACAATACGTCGAACAGCGACCGCACAAGTGTCTCATCGGATGCATTTTCGAGCGGCAGGCGATCCCGGCTGTTCAGGAGGTTGTTCTCGGGCCGCTGGTAGGTCCGGCGAATAAGGCCGGCTGCTTCCCCAAACGAGTTGTTGGCTATTAGACGAGCCAGTTGCTGCTTGTCGAGGCTATCGCGGACATGCTCG
>JAYUUK010000175.1:0-4760 GCA_043754595.1 Roseiflexaceae bacterium
CATTGGTGCATCGCGCATCAGTTTCTGATACCGAAGGTGGTGCGTGGTTATTCAATGCGAGTCGCGAGCACTGGCCATCAATTGAGCGCGTGAATGGAGTTATGCGCATTACACGCGTCCGACGCGCTACCGTGGGCCAATTGCTATCCACGCTGCCAGTGGCATGACCCGTGCCGAGGAGGCAGCCGCACGCCGGTTCTGTGCGGCCCGTGGCCTTGCCCTGCCCCCGGCGACGGAGCTCGTGCGCGGCGCCGTCATCGGTATCGCGCAGCTGACCGATTGTGTCACGGCACACGACTCGCCCTGGTTCATGTGCGACTATGGCTATTGCATAGCCGATGCGCAGGCGTTCGCCGTCCCGTTCCCGGCACGTGGTCAACTTGGGCTCTGGCACTGGCCGGTACCTGAGTCACTCGCAGCAGATCGTGCGATCACCGTCGTTTGGGATAGAGAGTGAGGGGCAGCTTGGTCACATCGCCGTGCGGAGCACCCGGCGCTATGCGCAGGTGAGCGCGGCTAAGCTACGCGCGGCGTTGGGGCGGCGGCGGTGAACGAAGATTGAACACACTGCATCGGAGAAATGGTCGGTCAGCGGTGGGAGCACCGGCGGGCGGATGTCAGGCTCCCCCGCGCTGCTATGCAGATAGGCGCATTCATCGCGCAGCCGCTGTACTTCTTCGGTCCACAACGCGGCATTCTCAGCGGCGAGGATCTCGATGACGTGCATCAATTGTCTGATGATTGCGTGGGCGGCTGGGTCGCTGATAGTGACGAGGTCAATGGCGGGCAGCTGCATACTGCCCTTACGGTCGGTCACCCATAGCGGATGGCGCAGTCACCATCCACGGGTTTTGGAGAGGATAATATTCCAGCATGGCAATGACATCTTCTAAAAATTTATAAGGTCTATATTATAACTCGCCTTCCATACGTCTATTTCAAATAGTAAAGCCCCATTAACAATCTCTTCGTAATTTAGCTTCTGATTCAAAAGTTGAGATGCTATCTCCATTGATGGTTTGTAATCCCATCTACGGCTTATAATAACGCCTTTGTACGAATCGCTTTTTTGACGATATCCAAGTGCCGCAGATGTAAGACGTATGCCATGAATGAGTGGAATAAGTGATTGAATATCATCACCTATATACATACGAGGGCGTGTTCGTATGTCTTCCAGTAAGTCTATTATCTTAAAAACATCTTCCATATTAGTCTGTCGCTCCTTTTATGACAACTTCAGGATACTCCCACAAGCTTTGATATGTCTCCCAATCCACAGGATTGAGTCCGAAATGCTCGTATACAAGAGAGTCGATATATAGTGGCCCACTTTCGGTTATTATTTCCACTGCCTCATGATATCCTGTATTTGCAACCTGTACAAACTCCCCTGGATTTTTTGCGCTCTTTGCACGCATTAAGGGAGCACGGTATCCACCAGGACTATAGAGAGTAATGCCAACAGCAGACGTATTATAACCTGCCTTCCTCAGTACCCGAAGAACTGACTGCGCACAACTCACGCAATTATAACTATTACTTGGATTTCTAGTAAATATTCTTTTGAGTTGTTGATCGATTTCGGCATCAAATACCACCGGCCCATGCGCGGGCAGCGGCGGATTGGCGAGCACCGGTGGCATCGTGGGCGTAGCATAGGTGAAGCCGAGCTGCCGTGCAACGTCAGCAGCGATCGGAATCGTCGCCGCCGCAAGCTGCGCACCAGCGGTCGCTTCAATGAGTGGCAGATACGCGTTGACTAGGCGGAGCAGCGGTATCCACTCGCAGACGTGCAGTGGTGCGATGCCGGGTATCGCCCACGGGTTTGGCTCCTCTGGCAGTGGGAACGACAAGACCGGTTGCCGCCCGTCGAGCTGGGTGAAGGCATACCCACTCGCGCCCACAGCCACGACACCAAGACCGAAAAAGATGAGGAGGCACGCGCCGGTCAGCGGCGGACCTGCAGGTCCGGCAAGCAGCGCTGCGAAGCACGCGGGAGTCTGCCCCGTCGGATCGGTGTTGCTCACCGGGTTGCTATAGCCGTAGGCGTAGGGGTGGAGCGAGTACGGTGTTTCAGCGAAGCCGGCGAAGGGGTCTCTACTTGTGAAGGTGCCGTTGGTGGCATTGTACCACCGCGCGCGCAGGTAGACGCTGCTCCCGCTCTGGCGCTCGCCGGTGAAGCCGAACAGGCCGGGGGTGCCGCTCTGGATGGTGCCGAACTGCTCGTAGAACACCGGCGTCGCACCGAAGCCGGTGTCGCTGCTGGTGCGCGTGACGCTGCCGAGTCCGTCGTGCAGTTCCCACGTCCGCGTGCTCCCGCTTAGGCGGAACAGCCGGTCCGCGCCGTAGATGTAGCTCGTCGTCCCGTCGCTGAGGATCTGGCTGAGCGGCGCGGCGAGGTCTTGGGTCGAGCGCGTGCAGACAGTGTGACGGCAAGTGTGCCAACTTTTTCCGCCATCATCAACGTGAAAGGAATATGTTGTTTCAGTAAGGCGATCCGGTCATTGAGGAAGCCATGGCGGGCCGTCGTCCTCGTCTTCGCGCACATCTTCACTGTCCAAAAGGATGTTATGCAACTTGGCAAGGTGTTCGAGCGCCCGCGCCGCGACCACGTCCGGTGAATAGCCTTGCTCATCACCCTCATCGTCATGTTCAGCCGTGTCCATGAGCGCGTCCCAGGCCGCACGATCACCCAACTCTCCCAGCGATCGTGCCGCCTCACGACGTACCATCGGGTCAGGATCACCACGCAGCGTGGCAATCAGCGGTTGGACGGCGAGCGTCTGCCCGGTCGGCCCCAATGCCTCAGCAACACATGTACGCACCATAGGATGGGAATCGTGTAGCAATGGTAATACATAGGACACACTTGTTGCCGAATCGAGCCGAAGCGCGGCGAGCGCGGCTTCGATACGCATATCATATGCCTCGTGTTGAATCAGCGCGAGCACAAATCCTAGTGCCTCCCGATTGCCAGAGCGACCGATGACGGAAAGGCAAAACTTTTTTTCATCGATACTTGTTGCGAGCTTGTACCGATTTTGCATCTGTCGAACAATGTCGTCCCTGGGTGTGAATGGTTGAAGCAACGTTCGTGCCGTTAGCTGATCGTTGCCGATCGCATTACGCGATGCTACGAGTACATCGAGCAAATGGTCTCTCGCAAACGCTTCATCTAGGTTCCACAATAACTGGATCGTGAGCGATCGGACCGTACTATCTCCAATGCTCAAAAAGTGCAGCAACGCGGGAATAATGCAGCGGTCATCAATGAATCGCAGACTACGGAGAAATCCGTATCGCTCGTTCGCAGTTGGGGCCGTTTCAAAGACTCTTATTAACGTTGCAGGATCGATGTCAGATGTATATGGCGTATCATGCCATCCCCGAAATAGATACACATGCATCCTCTCACGTATAACTCGATTGTATGACGAGCATTCGGCAGACTGGAAGTAGAGCGGATGAATGCTCAGATTTTTATTCACCCATACACTGCCTTTTGCTCCAACTCACGACACCTCAAGGACCTGTATATTTTCTCGAGTCCCAGTAGATGTTCGGGAACGACGTCATTCCTACTTCGGTACAACTCCCGGTCTTCGCCTGCCAACAAGGACCGTCCTTATTCGATACACCTATTGCGTTCGGGCTCCACCCACGCTGCTGAAGTTCACGCAGCATGACCTGCTCTGCATGATCGCTTGGTGTTTTCCGCTGTCCGGCAACAAAGATAGCATTTATGTCGGCTGCTGCTGCCTGGACTTTCTCACGAGCAGCTTGTGGTGCTGTACCATTAATTGTCACAAGCCGTTGCGGCTGTCCGTTAACCAGCACTTCAACGACCGCAATAGTGGTATTCGCACGATCGTTGGGGTCGACTATTGATAAGTAGTACTTTGCCTCTTGGGCCAGATACAAACCTTCGGCGGCGGTAGAGAGATCGGCTCCTGGCAAAGTCTTAAGCCAATCAGGGTAGTTAGGAACATCGGTGGTAAAAATACTCGGTCGAGGTGTCCGCCACTTCCGCCATCCACCGATGATACCCGCTGCCGCGTACAAATCGCCAAGTGGCGAGCCCCCATCCATGAGCCCGATATGTAGCCACCCCGCCGCAGAAGAATCGCCACAGTACGCCGCGAGCCACGCCGCCGCGTCGTCAATAAAGTTGGCTCCGACGAAGGCAAATCCCGCGACTTGCATGGCACCGGGCCACATCTCTCCAGCGAACGTGCCCACGGTAGACACGCCAGCGGCCGCGTACATCGATCCGTAGTAGACACCTGCCCCACCAAGCAATCCCGTCCCAATCGCCCCAACACCGTGGCTCGCCCAAAACGCGGTGATATACGCTAGTGCCTGACTCCGCTCGCTGGCATTGGCGCGCGGGTGTTCATAGATGTGATAGGCGGCATCGAGATTTGCACAGTTGCCCGGCTCGACGGTGCGCAGTGCCGCGTATGGCGGGTAGCACTGCCCACTGGCATCGGTGAGCATTGTCGGACGATTACCGACGTAGGCGTAGCTGTTGAGTGTATCCGGTCGTGTGGAGTCACCCGCCCATGGATCACGTGCTGTAAAGGTGCCCGTAGATGTATTGTACCACCGGGCGCGGAGGTAGACGTTGGCCCCGCTCTGACGCTCGCCGGTGAAGCCGAACATGCCAGGGGTGCCGCTCTGGATCGCCCCGAACGGCTCATAGAAGATCGGCGTCGCGCCGACGCCGGCGTCGCTGCTGGTGCGCGTGACGCTGCCGA
>JAYUUK010000176.1:0-14538 GCA_043754595.1 Roseiflexaceae bacterium
TAGGCGCGAAGCACGCGCCACCAGAATCGCGGTCAGTCGAGTATGTGCCAGCGCTCGCTTCGCCCATATAGACCAGACGTAGGCGCGAAGCGCGTAGGCGCGAAGCACGCGCCACCAGAATCGCGGTCAGTCGAGTATGTGCCAGCGCTCGCTTCGCCCATATAGACCAGACGGAGCGGCAGCGACTGAGTGCCGCGCGCCGTGCTACAATGAGGCGTCTGGCGTGCGGAGTCGCATCGCCGCGCTGTATCACGAGGATCGCCATGTATCTCTGTCGCTTCGCAAACGGCGCCGGGCCGCGCGTCGGCTTCATCCACCGCGGCGGGCTCTACGATATCACCGAGGGCTGGGGCACCATGTCCGATCTGCTGGCGTGGAGCGTCGGGCGCGGCGCACAGCTCGGCACGCTGCTGGCCAAGCATATCGTCGGCGCCGCGCCGCTGGCGCAGATCGACGACGATGGCCGCGCCGACGCGCCTGGCATGACTATACTCCGCCCGACGGACGCGCAGGAGATCTGGGCCGCCGGCGTGACCTACGAGCGCTCGCGTGTGGCCCGCGAGGAGGAGAGCGGCGGCAGCGGCGTCTACGACCGGGTCTACACCGCCCCGCGCCCCGAGATCTTCTTCAAGGCCACACCCCACCGCGCCGTCGGCCCCGGCGAGCCGATCGCCGTCCGCCGCGACTCGGCCTGGAATGTGCCTGAGCCAGAGCTCGGCCTGGTGCTCAATCAGGCGCTGGAGATCGTCGGCTACACCATCGGCAACGATGTCTCGTCGCGCGATATCGAGGGCGAGAACCCGCTCTACCTGCCGCAGGCCAAAGTCTACGGCAGCTGCTGCGCGCTCGGCCCGCGCATCGCGCTCGCCGAGCAGATCGCCGACCCGAAGGCGCTGACGATCCGGCTACACATCGCCCGCGGCGGGGCGCAGATCTTCGCCGGCGAGATCGGCACCGGGAAGATCGTGCGCTCCTTCGCCGAGCTCACCGAGTACCTCGGCCGCGATAATAGCTTCCCCGATGGGGCAGTCCTGCTCACCGGCACCGGGATCGTCCCGCCAGACGCGATCTCGATTGACGATGGCGATACAGTTACGATCGCCATCGGCGGCATCGGCGCGCTGGTCAACCCGGTGGTGCGCGGCGCGGGCCGCTAGAGTCGCCCGTCATCTACCCGAGAGGCAAGCCAATGCTCGCAATCATCGGCCGGCTGATCCTGGGCATTTGGGGCTGGAAGGCCGAGGGCCACCCACCCAACACCGCAAAATATGTCGTGATCGCCGCGCCCCACACCTCGAACTGGGATTTCCCGATCACGCTCTTCTTCGCCTGGAAATACCGGCTCTCGCTGGCCTTCTTCATGAAAGACGAGATGTTCCGCCCGCCATTTGGCTGGTTCTTCCGCTGGGCCGGCGGCATCCCGATCAACCGCCGTGCGGCGAGCGGCATGGTCGAGCAGTCGATCGCGCGCTTCGACAAGGCCGAGCGCCTGGCGCTGGTGGTCCCGCCCGAGGGCACCCGCGCCAAAGTCACCACCTGGAAGACCGGGTTCTACCATATCGCCCACGGCGCCGGCGTCCCGATCGCCATGGGCTTCCTCGACTTCCAGCGCAAGGTCGGCGGCTTCGGCCCGACGTTCTACCCCACCGGCGATATAGACGCCGATATGGCGCAGATCCGCGCGTTCTACGCTAGCGTCAGCGGCAAAAACCCGCAGCAGGTCGGCGCGATCGAGCTCGAATAATACTCAGTTTGGTATGAAATAACGAGTATTGGAGAGCCCTGCGGCCCTCCAAACCACCCCGCTCTTCCGCCGCGTCCCCGCTATTCCGCCGCGTCGGCGAGCAGCCGGGCCCGCAGCCGGTCCAGCGCCGCCTCGCCCACGCCGTTCTGCATCAGGTAGGTCCGCACCCCGCCGTGCTCGGCGTCCAGGTAGTCGAGCGCCTCGGCCATCGCCGCTGCCGGCGAGAGCATCAGCGGCCTGGCGCGCTCGACTTCGTCTGGCAGGTGGGCGATGTGCTTTGCCCACTCGGCGTTGATCGGCTCGCTGTAGCGCTCGGTCTCGGCGTAGTCGAGCGCCACAATCGGGCGCGGCACCCCGGCGTTCTCCAGCAGCAGCGCCGCCGTCACCCCCGTCCGATCCTTACCGGCGAAACAGTGGAACAGCACCCCGCCAGGCCCCGCCTCGGCGAGCGTGCGCATCACATTGCCGATCTGTCCGCCGAAGCGCTCGAAGAAGATCATGTACATCTCACCGTTACGCCTGATGCTGTCCAGCCGCAGCTTGGCGTCCATATCGGCCGGGTCCATCAGCGAGATCGGGTGGTATGCCACGCCGTGCATCCCATCGGCGAACGGGTGCGGCCTGTGCGCCCACTCCTTCGGCGTGCGCAGATCGACGACGGTGCGGATGCCGTACTCGATCAGCTGCTGCTGCCCGACCGGCCCGATGTTGCAGAGGTCATCCGAGCGCACGAAGACGCCGTGGCGGGTGGTGCTGCCGTCCGCCGTCGGGTGGCCGCCAAGATCGCGGACGTTATACGTCGCCTCCCACGGCAGGTGGCGCGGCGATGAGAACTCGCTCATAGTGATTCCTTTCGGTGAATAGACGGCCCTATTGTAGCATTGACTATTGACTATCATCCGCCCGCTCCCCCAAATGGATGAGGGCCGGCCATTGTGAAAAGTGGTACACTTCCGCTACCAATGCTACCACTTTTACGAGGTGCCCAATATGCGAACATATCTCAGACCAATCCACGCGCTGATCGCTGCGCTGCTACTCGCCGCAGCCATCAGCGCGGCACCGGCCAGCGCCGCCGCGCCGGAGACCACCGTCTACCCCGCCGCAGGCCCGGCCGGCACGCGCTTCAGCGTCCAGGCCGATGGCTACCGCGGCAACGAGGAGATCGATATCTGGGTTAACACCCCTGGCGGCCGCGCCATCGCCGCCAGGCCGGACGCCGAGGCCCAGCGCCGCGCCTCGCGCGCCGGGCGGATCGCGCTGAGCTGGACATCGCCGGCAGACGCAGCGCCCGGCACCTGGTCGCTGGTGGCCCGCGGACAGCGCAGCGCCGTCGAGCGCGTCTTTCTGCTCACCATCGTGCCGCCCGCCGCCCCGATCGCCGCAGACAGCGGCGCGCAGCCCGAGCAGGGCCCTCCAGGCACCCACTTCGCGCTCTACGCCGCAGGGTTCGCCGCCGATGACCTGCTCTCGTTCTACCTGACGGTCCCCGGCGGCCAGCCAAAGCTCACCGAGCCGCAGGAGGCCCGCGCCTACAACGGCCGGGTCGATTGGATCTGGCAGGCACCGGCCGACGCCGCGCCAGGCGCGTATAGCTTCCGCGTCGATGGCAAATCCGGACGCAGCGTCACCGTCGGCTGGAGCGTGGCAGCGCCGCAGGGGGCCGCAACCGGGGTGCAGCCGGCAATCGGCAGGTCGGGCGCGCTGTTTATCTTCTACGCCGATGGCTTCATGGGCCGCGAGGATGTCATCTACTGGGTCGATATGCCCGGCGGTCGCAGCGTCGCCATCGAGCCTGAGCAGGATCGGGTGGACAAAGGCCGCGCCGACTGGAGCTGGCAGGCACCGCTGGATGCAGCGCCAGGCGTGTGGCGCATGATCGCCCACGGCCAAGATAGCAAGGTCGAGCGGGTCATCACCTTCACCATCCGCTAACGTCTCCCCTTTTCCCGCTGCCGTAGACGAAAGGAACGCCCGATGATGCTGACCCCGCGCGAGCAGGAGAAACTACTGATCTACGTGGCCGCAGACCTGGCGCGCAGACGCAGGGGGCGCGGCCTCAGGCTCAATCTGCCAGAGGCCACCGCGCTGATCACCGAGGCGCTGCTGGAGGGCGCGCGCGACGGCCGCGGCGTCACCGAGCTAATGGAGCTCGGTCGTCACGTGCTGACAGCAGAGGATGTGATGGACGGGGTGGCGGCGCTGCTGCCGGTGGTGCAGGTCGAGGCGACGTTTCCCGACGGCACGAAGCTCATCTCGTGCCACGACCCGATTAGCTGAGGAGAATCGCGATGGCAGGCAGCACAGACCGCTATATTTTGGAAGAAGGGGACGTCGAGCTCAACGCTGGGCGTCGTACCGCAACCGTTACGGTGCACAACACCGGCGACCGCCCGATCCAGATTGGGTCGCACTACCATTTCTTCGAGGTCAACCGGGCGCTGGTGTTCGAGCGCGAGCTGGCATTTGGGATGCGGCTCAATCTGCCGGCCGGGCTGGCGGCGCGCTTCGAGCCGGGCGACAGCCGCGAGGTCGAGCTGGTCGCGCTCGGCGGGACGCGCCGCGCCTACGGCTTCGCCGGGCTAGTCAATGGCAGCGTAGCACGTTGACAATTGACGATTGAGCGCAGCACTGTTGTCAATCGTCAATTTCACAATACCACGAGTCCCTGCCGCGCCGCCCGGTTGATCGCGTCGGTGCGGCTGACCGCGCCCAGCTTGCCGAAGGTGGACGAGAGGTGAAACTTGACGGTGTGCTCGCTGATCACCAGCTCGCGGGCGATCAGCTTGTTCGAGAGCCCCTGGCTGACGAGCTGCAGCACCTCCAGCTCGCGCGCCGTTAGCGGCTCGGCCAGCGGCTCGGCCAGCGTCAGCATCTGACGCGCCCCAAACAGCGGCTCGGCCAGCGCCGGCGCCAGCACCAGCAGCCCCTCGGCCACCGCGCGCACCGCCGCCACGAGCTCGCTCGGCCCGGCGTCGCGGCTTAGCGCCGCCCAGCCGCGCACCGGCAGCCCGCGAAGCGTCGCCGCGGCGCGCGGCTCGTCGCTCAGCAGCACCAGCCCCGGCCGCCCCGCATCGCGCAGCGTCGCCGCAGCATCCGGCGGCAGCGCCTCGCCGGAGAGCACCAGGGCATCGGCGATCTCGCTGCTCAGCAGCGCCCCCTCGCCGATCACCCGCAGCC
Organism: Roseiflexaceae bacterium; assembly: GCA_043754595.1. Lineage (GTDB taxonomy): Bacteria > Chloroflexota > Chloroflexia > Chloroflexales > Roseiflexaceae > JAYUUK01. The sequence goes on from JAYUUK010000176.1 coordinate 4,925, forward strand.
CTTCGTCGCTCAGCAGCGATCGCAGCCCAGCGCGCAGCGCCGGCGTCGGCGCGACGATCCGCACATCGATCATGATATGAGCGCCACATCCACCGCCAGCGCCGCGCCGCCGCGCAGCAGGTAGAGCTGCGCCCGCTGTGTTCCGCTGAGCGCGTCGCGCAGCGCAGCGGCGCTCTCCACCGCCGCCCCACTCACATCCAGCAGCACATCGCCGATCAGCAGCCCGGCGCGATCGGCCGCGCTCCCCGGCGCGATGGCGACCACCAGCAGCCCGGCCGCGCGTCCGGCCCACGCCCCGATCAGCGCGCTCGCCGGCAGCTCCACCTGCTGCACCGAGACGCCCAGCGTCCCGCGCTGCCCATCGCCCTCCGGCTCGACAAGCCAGCGCTGCGCCACGTGGACCGGGATCGCCACCGCCAGATCGCCGCCGAAGATCATGGCGTTGATCCCGATCAGCGCCCCGCTGGCGCTCAGCAGCGGCCCGCCCGAGTTGCCAGGCGCCAGCCGAACGTCGGAGCGGATGTACGATGCCGCCCGCCCGCCGCGCGCCGGCAGCTCGCCGTGGGCGCTGACGATCCCGGCCGTCACCACCCACGGCTGACCCCACGGGTGGCCGACGGCGAACACCAGCTCGCCGACCCGCAGCGCGCTCGAGTCGCCTTGCTGCGCCGCCGGCAGGTCAGCAGCATCGATCGTCAGCAGCGCGAGATCCAGCTCGGGGCTGCGGCGCTTCAGCGTCGCCGCGAACGTCCGCCCGTCGGTCAGCGCCACCTGGATCGCGCCGCTGGCGTGGGCCACCACATGGTCGTTGGTCAAGATCTGGCCGCCCGCGCCCCAGATGATCCCCGTGCCGTTGCCGCGGCCGCCGCTCTGGACCTGCACCACGCTCGGTCGCACCCGCTCGACGAGCTCGGTCATGGCCGGGGTCACCGCCGATGCCGCCAGCGCGTCCGTCGCAAAAATCTGTTGGATGTTCATATGTTCTCTTGAGAGTTATTTTATGGCCTGCGGCAGTGCCTGCTGTTTTATTGCTGCTGCGCAGCTTCGCTGCGCAGCAGCAGCTAACCTAGCTGCGCACACCGATCGTCAGCTGCAGCGTCGTCGCCACGCCGCCGCGGATCACGCTCACCGGCACCGGCCGGCCAACCCGATCGCCGACGAGCAACGCCTGCAGGGCGTCGATATCGCCGACGCTCTGACCATCGAGCGTGAGCAGGATATCGCCAAGGATTATGCCGGCCTGCGCCGCCGGACTACCGGGCTCGACCCGCACCACCAGCAGGCCGTGCTCCTGCGATGTGCCGCCGCGCTGGCCCTCTGGCAGCTGCACCGGCTGGCTGCTGACGCCGAGATAGCCGCGCTTCACGCCGCCGTGGTTCGAGATCGTCTCGGCGGTCTGCCAGGCGATCGCGTGCGGCACCGCCAGCGCCACGCCATTGATCAGGCCGGTGGTCAGCAGCCCGAGCACCGCGCCGCTGGCGTCGATCAGCGCGCCGCCGGAGAACCCTGGGTAGGGCGTGGCGTCGGTCTGAATGACTTTATCCACCATGCCGCCGCGCCCGGTGCGCACCGGCCCGCCGATGGCGCTGACCACACCGAGACTGGCCATCGGCGAGCCCGCGGCCGGCCGGCCGACCGCCAGAGCGATCTGCCCAACCCGCGCATCGCCGTCGGCGCGCGCCACCGGCTCCATCTTCAGATCGGCAACCCGCAGCAGCGCCAGATCGCTGGCCGGGTCGCGCCCGACGAACAGTGCCGACAGCGTCCGCCCGTCGTCGCTGATCACCGTCAGCTCGTCCTCGCGCTCTAGCACGTGGTCGGCGGTCAGCACGGTGTCGGCCATCACCACCAAGCCGGTGGCGGATTGGCGCTGGCGGCCGTTGACGGTCACCATCGAGCGCTTGACGCGGTCCACCGCGTCGGCGAGCTGGGTCGAGAGGCTAGCGAGCAGGGCCGATGATGTAGTGGTATCCATGAGAAGGGCTCCTTCGATAGGGCAGAAGAACGAACGGTGTCTTGCGGCGCTTTGGCCCCATCGCGCGCATCCATGAGAAGGGCTCCTTCGATAGGGCAGAAGAACTGGTCCCAGTGTAGCGCGCCGCCGCGCACCTCGCCCCACCGCTCAGAGCAGCACTGCACCTAGACGAACGAATAGGTCGAGCCAACGAACCGACAAACCAGGAACCAGGGAACGAAGGAACCAGGGAACGAAGGAACAAGCGAGCCATCTGCCCGGAATCTGTGCCTATCTGTGTCTATCTGTGGACAAACTGTCCGGCATTCGCGAACCATCTGTCTGTGGCTATCTATGCCTATCTCTGGACAAGATGCCAGGGATCGTGGCAATATACGGCGCGAGCAGCCCCGCCAGCCTGATCACGATCACATCGGCGATGACATAGCAGACGAACGCGCCCACCGGCGGGTTGGTGGTATGGAGCAGCCCGAGCGGGCGCGGCGCCCAGACCCAGCAGCCAAATGCGGTGCCGACCAGCTCGATGTACAGCACCAGGACGCCCATAATCAGGTATAGCGGCGGCGAGCCCTTGCGCCGCATCAGCCAGATAAAGACTGCGCCAAACAGCGCGCTCAGCGTATCGCCGTACAGCAGCAGCGCCCCGGCGAACAGCGCGGCGTGGAAGAAGCCGAGCAGCAGGCGGGTGCGGCGCGGGTCGCTTGTCACCAGCGGCAGTTCGGCCAGCAGCAGACCGGTGCCGAACAGAATGGCGTGGCCGAATGGCACGTAGAGCGGCACCGCGCTAAACTTGTAGCTGTAGAGCCCAAAGACCAGGCTGAACAGATATTCGCCAAGCGCGGAGAACGGCACGAAGATCAGCACCATCAGCCGCTGCTCCGGCCGCAGCCCGCCGAGCAGCAGCGCGAAATAGATTGGGCCGGCCAGGTTGCTCCAGACTTGCCCATCGACGCCGCGCTCCAGCAGCCAGCGCGAGTCGCAGCCGAGCGCGAACAGCACGATCGGGGCGAAGCCCACGATCAGCGCCAGCCGGCGGATCGAGCCGTCGCGCGAGCGCGGCGTGCTATACTGAGCCGATGAATGTTCTACCATAAGGAAGTTTTCATGCCCGCTGTGCAAGATATCATGGCCCGCGTGGCCGCCAACGTCGAGCAGGTGATCATTGGCAAGCGCGCGGCAGTGGACCTGGTGCTCATCGCGCTGCTGAGCCGCGGCCACGTGCTGCTGGAGGACGTGCCAGGCACCGGCAAGACGATGCTCGCCAAGGCGATCGCCCGATCGCTCGGCTGTAGCTTCAAGCGCATCCAGTTTACACCGGATCTGCTGCCTTCGGATGTCACCGGCATCTCGATCTTCGACCAGCAGACTAGGGAGTTCGCCTTCCGCCCCGGCCCGATCATCGCGCAGATCGTCCTGGCCGATGAGATCAACCGCGCCACGCCAAAGACCCAGAGCGCGCTGCTGGAGGCGATGGAGGAGAACCAGGTGACGGTGGACGGCGAGACCCACATGCTGCCGACGCCGTTTGTGGTGCTGGCCACCCAAAACCCGATCGAGTACGAGGGGACGTTTCCGCTCCCCGAGGCGCAGCTCGACCGCTTTCTGCTGCGGATCAGCCTCGGCTACCCCGAGCGCGCCGATGAGATCGGCATCCTGCGCCGGCAGCGGCAGCAGCATCCGATCGACGCGCTCCAGCAGGTGGTGAGCGCCGACGAGCTGGTGATGATGCAGGAGGAGGTCCGCCAGGTCTACCTCGATGAGCTGGTGGAGGAGTACATCGTCTCGCTGACCACCGCCACCCGCCGCCACGACGATGTCTACCTCGGGGCGAGCGCGCGCGGCTCGCTGGCGCTGGCGCGCGCGTCGCAGGCCAGGGCGGCAATGGCGGGGCGCAGCTATGTGCTGCCCGATGACGTCAAGGCGCTGGCCGAGCCGGTGCTGGCCCATCGCCTGATCGTCGGGCCAGCGGCGCGCATCCGCAGCGTCACGGCCGCCTCGGTGATGGGCGATATCCTGGCGGCGGTGCCGGTGCCGGGGGCGAAGGTCGGGCGGTGACGGGGTGAACGTGTGAAGCGATGAACGTGTGAAAGCGTGATGGAGTAGGGGCGAAGCGCGCGCCATACCTCGCCCATGTCATGCTGAGTGGCGCACGCCGGCACACCTGACGGCCGCCGCCCACCGCCGCGAAGCATCTGTGCTGACACGACGTGGCGTGACGGGGGTTAAAATAGGACGCATCGAGCTGCGTCCCTACACGATCCCCTTCATCCCTTCGTCCCGGTCAGGTCGCCACCGTATCGCCACCGGCGGCGTAGCGCTGCAGCTCGCGGCCGAGGATGCCGCGCTTGCCGAGCCGCCAGATCATCGGCCCGAGGTGCTCGCCGAAGCGCGTGACGTAGTACTGGCGCCCGCGCCGATCGAGGTAGTCTGCGCTGGCCGTGGTGGCGAACTCGGCCAGCCCCCGCTCGCTGTTGCTGACGAGCTGCGCTGTCGCGGGCTGCCGGATCTCGAAGCTGGCGTCGTCCAGCCCGAATGTGGCCGACATATCGACGAGCGCAGGCAGCGTGCTGTAGTGCGGTTCGAGCGCGATGCGGCCGCGAGCGGCGAGGCCACACTCGCGCACCAGCCTGACCGCTGCGGCCAGCGCCAGCCGCTCATCGTGATTCTCAAGCACCACCATGGCGTCGAAGCTGAACGTCAGCCCCTCGCAGCCGCCGCGCTTACACAGCGCCACCAACTCGGGGGTCAGCCGATGATACGCCACCCGCGCCTCCCAGAAAATCGGGAGCTGCGCGCCGATCAACTGCTGCACCAGGGCGCGCAGCCAGCTCGGGTTCTCGTTGATGGCGATGTCTTCGAACAGGAAATGCCAGTACCCCTGCTCCTGCGTCACGCTGCGGATCTCGGCGATAATCAGGCTCGGGCTGCTGTAGAGCGTCCGCTCGCCGCTGCTACGCCCCACCACGATCGGCGTCTGCGCTTGCCCAGCGACGTTAAACTGACGGTACTGCTCCAGCGCCAGCAGATGCCGCGCCGGAAACGGCAGCGAGTCGAAGCCGGCGTCGAAGCTGACGACGGCCCGCAGTATCACACTCTGTTCATCCCGTCGCGCCGCACCCTGTGCCGCGCCCTGGTCTGGGGCGCGCATAGCATCGAGCACTGCGGCGGTGGGCTGCCAGCAGCGCATGTCGAGGTTGACGCGCACGATCGTCTTGATGTGCTCGTCCAGCTTTGCGGCCAGCGCATCGAGCTCAACGCCATCCTCGCCGCAGATCAGCGCCATGCTCGGCCGGTAGCTGCGCACCGAATCAACAATGTTCGCGTGCGGCCCGCTGCCGCGCACCGCCAGATCGTAGATCCTGACGAAGTGGCGCTCCTGTTCGAGCACCGCCGCCAGATACGCCAGCGGCAGCGGTGGCACTGCGACGACGCCTTCGTCGGGCGGGAGTATGATCAGCGCGATCTTCACAGCGTTGCCTCAGTCTCGCATTTCAACCATTCTTTAACCAGCATGCATAGAGTATATCAGACCCATCTAGAATTTGCGATGAATGTTTTCCGCCTGTAGATGACAAGTTTTTCATCCTACGAGATGGTACAATAGATAGAATGATGTATACAGGTTTTGCACCCTACTACGATCGCAGCGGGCGCTTCTCGCTGACGCTGCTGCTCGCCAGCTATCTGATCGATCTGCTGGATCGGCGCGGCGTGATGCCATCTGTGGCGCTCGATGTGGCCTGCGGCACCGGGACGCTGGCGATCGCGCTCGCCGAGCGCGGCTGGCGCGTGACCGGGCTGGATCGCTCGGCTGCCATGCTCGATGTGGCGCGCGAGCGCGTGGCCGAGGCCGGGCTGGAGGCCGCCATCGATCTGGAGCAGGCCGATATGCGCGCCATCGACGCACCGACGCTGCGGCTCGCCCCATCCTACCAGCTCATCACCTGCACCTACGATAGCCTGAACTATCTGCTCAGCGAAGCCGACCTGCATCTCGCGCTGGCTGGCATGGCGCGGCGGCTCGCCCCTGGCGGCTACCTCCTGGCAGACTATAATACCCGTCTGGCGCTCGAAGCCGGTTGGCCGCGCCACCAGCGGCTGGATCTTCCCGGATACCGCCAGCGCGAGCGCAGCCGCTTCGACCAGGCGAGCGCCACCCGCACCATCGAGATCGCCGGCTTCGTCGCCGACGCTGGGCGCTGGCGGCGGCAGTTCGGCGAGACCCACCGGCAGCGCGCTTTCCCGCCAGCCGTCCTCCAGGCCGCCTTCGCCGCCGCCGGCCTGACCGTCGAGATGGTCTACGATTGCTTTTCGTCCCAGCCAGCCAGCGCCGCCACCAGCCGCGCGCTCTGGCTGGCGCGCAGATAACCGAGGTTCTATGTCTGTCCTACCACCGCCAGATCAAAAGGCCGCCTACGTCGAGCAGATGTTCAGCCGGATCGCCGCCGGCTACGATCGGATGAACGGCGCGCTGACGCTCGGCATGGACCGCGGCTGGCGCGATCTCACCGCCAGCTCGCTCCAACTGCCGCCAAACGGCTTCGCCCTCGATGTTGGCACCGGCACCGGCGATTTTCTGCCGGTGCTGGCCGCCGCCATGCCGCGTGGGTTCGTCGTCGGCGTGGATTTCGCGCTGCCGATGATGCAGGCTGGGCTGCCCAAAACCCAGAGCGCCCGCTCGTGCTTCGCCGCCGCAGATGCGCTGGTGCTGCCATTCGCCGATAACACCTTCGATGCGATCACCACCGGCTTTGTGATGCGCAACGTGGTGGATATCCCGCGCGCCTTCGCCGAGATGTGCCGCGTGGCCCGCCCAGGCGCGCTGATCGGCTGCCTTGAGGTGGCCCGCCCCGAGCAGCCGCTGCTGCGCATCGGCCACCAGCTTTACTTCCAGCGGCTCGTGCCGCTGCTCGCCCGCGCGCTCGGCGGCGATGCCACGGCCTACACCTACCTGCCGCAGTCGGCCCGCGCCTTCCCGCCGCCGCCGGCGCTGGCCCAGATCATGCGCGATGCCGGCTGGGCCGATGTCAGCTACCGCCTGCTGGGGTTCGGCGCCGCGGCGCTCCACATCGGGACGAAGCCGTAGCAGGGAGCAAGGAGCCAGACGCAGCGACCCAACGGAGCGCGGGTGCGCCGTAGGGGCGAAGCACGCGCCGCCAGTGATTGCCGGCCAGGCGACCTAGGCGCGCTCGCTTCGCCCAGACCGAGCGCAGCGACCCGACCGAACGACAGAGCGAGTAGCTAGACGCAGCGCAGCGAGCCTGACGGAGCGCAGGCGATCCATGTGCGCTCGCTTCGCCCAGACCGAGCGCAGCGACCGAGACGCGAAGCCAGACGGAGCGTGCCTATGACATACCGCGATGACGAAGATGACGACGAGCGCTACGATGAGCGCCCGCGCCGCGATAGCCTGATGCAGCGCCGCCTGCGCGCCGCTAAAGGCGAACAGGTGGACGATGACCTGGAGCAGGAGGACGAGCCGCGCGGTCGCCTCTACCGCCGCGCCGAGGATGATGGCGACGCGCAGTATGGCCGCGGCGGCTATGCGCTGCCGCCGGTGGCCCGCGGTGGCTGCCTCACCAGCCTGCTCTACCTCGCGATCGGCGCGGTGGCGGTCGCCGCGCTGTTCCTGCTCTTCGGCAGACAGCTGGTGGGCAGCGTGGCCGATAACGTTGTCAATCAGGTGCCGGAGCGCATCCAGCAGGTGATCGCCACGCCCACGCCCAAGCTCGTGGACCGCGGCGGCACGATCACGCAGATCCGCAGCCTCAACCGGCTTGAGACCCAGAACTATTCGATCGAGCGCGTGATCGAGGCCGGCATCGAGCGCGGCAACGCGCTGGACTTCCTGTTCCGCGATAAACTGCTGCTCGTCGCCAGCGGCGATGTGGTTGCCGGCGTCGATCTCGCCAAGCTCAAAGAGGCCGATGTGACGATCTCGGCCGATGGCGAGACCATCAGCATCCGCCTGCCAGCCTCCGAGATCTTTAGCGTCAATCTCAACAGCCAGCGCACCCGCGTCTATGACCGCCAGACCGGCGTGCTCGCCGACCAGAATAAAGATCTCGAAAGCCAGGCGCGCGTCGAGGCCGAGACCCAGATCCTCCAGGCCGCCTGCGAAAATGGCGTGATGCAGAAATCGGCTGACGAGGCGCGGCGCTCCATCGAACAGCTGCTGCGGCTGCTCAGCTTCACCCACGTCGAGGTGACCGCAGCGCCAGGCACATGCGTCCGCCCCGGCGCGTGACGCACTACGAAAGGCTCCTATGCTCGCACTCTCCCACGACCAAGATGCATCGACGATCTACGCCTATCTCACCGAGATCGACGCCGATAGCACCGAGCTCACCGCCGAGTGCCAGGCGGCGCTGCTGCTCGACGCCGATGGACAGCTCGTCGGTATCGCGCTGACCCTCAGCGACGACGTCGCCCCCGCCGACCTCGCGCTCGCTCGACAGCACCCCGAGGCGGTCTACGATGCCGCAGCCCACACGCTCACGCTCCACTTCGCCCACGCCGATGCGCCGACGCGCCACCCGCTCGAGTCGCCGGCCATCCTGGACTTCGACGAGGACGAGCGGCTCCAGGGCTTCGAGCTGCTCATCGACCAGGCGCTCGACATCGGCGCGCGGCTGGAGCGGGTGAGCGAGCGCCTGATCGCCGCCGAGGACCCGCCGCTGGACGTCTCGCCCAACTTCGAGGTCATCCCCGAGCACATCGCGCGCTCAGGGTTCGTGGCGCTCGTCGGGCGGCCGAACGTCGGCAAGAGTACCCTGCTCAACGCCATCCTCGGCCAGAAAGTCGCCATCGTCTCGGCCAAGCCCCAGACAACCCGCACCCCCATCCGTGGTATCCTCACCCGCCAGGACGCGCAGCTGATCTTCGTCGATACCCCCGGCATCCACCAGCCGCGCACCAAGCTCGGCAGCTTCATGGTGGACCAGGCCAGGCGCAGCATCCCGGACTCAGATATCGTCTGCTTCGTGGTCGATCTCAACGACCCGCCGAACCGGCTGGACCGCAAGATCGCCGAGATGGTGAGCCACGCGCGCAAGCCGCGGCTGTTGGTGCTCAACAAGATCGACCGCCCGAGCCAGGATGGCGAGGCGAACCTGGCGGCCTACCGCGAGCTCGGGCCGTGGGATATGGAGATCGCGGTCTCGGCCCGCACCAAAGATGGCATCGAGACCCTGCTCGATGAGCTCGTCGCGCGGCTGCCAAGCGGCGGCGCGCTCTACCCGGCGGACCAACTAACCGACCAGAGCGAGCGGGCGCTGGCGGCCGAGCTGGTGCGCGAGCAGGTGCTGCGCCAGACCGAGCAGGAGGTGCCGCACGGCGTGGCCGTCGAGGTCGAGGAGTGGGAGGAGAAGGAGCGCGCCGTCTACATCCGCATGACGATCTACGTCGAGAAGGAGTCGCAGAAGGGCATCCTGATCGGGGCCGGCGGCGCGCGGCTCAAGCAGATCGGCAGCGCGGCCCGCGTCAGCATCGAGCGCGCCATCGGCCGCGCCACCTACCTGGACCTGTGGGTTAAGCCGCGCACCGGTTGGCGCGACGACCCGAGCTCGCTGCACTGGCTCGGCTACACCAGACCGAAGGAGTGACCATGGCCCAGCCGACCGTCTTGCTGCTGCTCGGC
>JAYUUK010000177.1:0-4749 GCA_043754595.1 Roseiflexaceae bacterium
AGCCCTCCCCAGACCCCACCCGCCGTACAGCGCACCCCAAAGGCTTGACACATCACGCGGCGCTGCTCCGCATCCGAGGCTGAGAAAGGAAGAGCAGAAATGCAGCAAACAGGATACAGCAGCTAGCAATCAGCACGTATGAGCGAGCGCGGGGCCACAAACAATCGCAAACCCTGATCGTCGTCCCCGTTGTCGGGACGATACCCGCCGCGCGCCCCGCAGCGAACATATGTGCCATTCAGGTACCAGCTTCCGCCACGTAGAGCTGGTGTCTCGTGCGTTAGAACATCGCTGCAATTGTCAAGGCTTTTCGCCGGGTAATCTTCGTAGATACTCGCGGTCCACTCCCAGACGTTGCCGGCCATATCGAGCGCGCCACCGGCGGATGCACCGGCCGGGCAGCACCCGACTGGCGCGGGCCGCACTTGCTCGTACCAATCATACACTGCCAGTTCGGGCGTCGGTTCTGGCGCATCGCCCCAGGGGTACTCTGTGCGTCGCCCCGGCCCGGCGTAGGCCGCCGTCACCTCCCACTCAGCCTCGCTCGGCAAGCGAACCACGTACCCATGGGGCAATGTGCCGCGCAGCCGCTCATTCAGCCAGGCGCAAAACGCCGCCGCCTCGTACCATGTTATGCCGATCACCGGCTGATTTGGGATGGTGAAGTGGGTCTCGTCCCAGCCGTACGGTTCCGTTCGTTCGCCTTTATCCTCCCACCCCTCCGGCGTCCAGAAGCGTCTGGCCTCAGGTGCGTACCCTACGTTCACGAATGCGGCGTACTGCGCCACCGTCACCGGGAAGCGCGCCACCCAGAACTGTGGAAGGTCGAAGATCGCATCTAGCTTGCGCGATTCCCAGCCGCCGATGCGATAGTTCCCCTCCGGCACGGCACGCCAGTAGTGGCTTCCCATTTTGGTGAACGGCTGATCGAAACGCTCGGCGCGCCACTGCGCATCGGTCACCGGGAAGCGGCGGTCGCCGAGCTCGGCCAGCAGCCGCGCGGCACGGATGCGATCCTGCACCACGATCCCCGGCTCAGCCTCGGCCAGCAGATCGACGATGGCACCGCGCAGATCATCCTCAAACCGTGTCTGCTCGTGCGGCGGCAACAGGCTGGTCAGCCGCTCACGCCCGCCCATATCCTCGTAGCCATACGCTGCGAGCAGCGCATCGCGGCGGCGCTGACCAGGGGCTTTGTCCTCCCAACGCTCTGTGCGTTGCACCGTGGGATTGGCTAAAAGCCTGAGCCAGGGCAGCACCGCGCCCGCCAGCTTGTTCTCCTCGCGCAACCGTCCCACTAGTAGCTGCAACGGCTCGCTCCAGCGGTCCCAGTCCGTCCCCTGCCAGCGTTTGTATGCTTCAGAATGTAACTGCGCCTCAGGCATGGCCGCCAGGTGACAGGCGGCTAGATACTCCTCCAGCTGCAAGTGGGGGAAGGCGAAACTGTCATCGCCCAGGTCGCTGAGCAGCCCAGCGTCGTCGGTCAGCGCCTCGGTCAGCTTGGTCGTCAGCGCATCAGGATCGGCCAAGCGTAGCCGAGCGAAGAACGCGGTGAAGTGGTCTTTAAATGTCTGCGCGTCGATCAGGCCACGCCCGTCGTCGCCCGGCGGCTGGCGATGAGCGGCATATGCCAGCTTCTGCAATTCGGCGCGGATCGTGGCGCTGTGACTGCCATCGAGCGCGATCCGCTCCAGCAGACTCGGCTGTTCGTCCAGATCCGGGTTGCGCCGCGGCTCCCAGCGCTCAAGCAGCAACTTGACGATCTCCTCGAACAGCAGTGGCTTGTCGCGCGGCACCCGCTCTTTGTTATAGTGCAGCAGCGCCACCATCGTCAACAGCAGCGGCGTGTCGACCATTCGACGGATCGGTGCGAACGACTCCATCTGGGCAAGTAAATCGTCGGCGCGTTTCGTGGCGTCTTCGTCAGAAAGCTCGCCGTCCTGCTGCGCCACGCCAGCGTACCAGCCGGCGACGAACGCGCGTACTTGGCCAAACCGCAGCGGCTGGAGCGTCCGCTGCGCCCAGCCATCGTCGGCGGTGAGCTGCCAGGCGGCGCTGCGGGCATAGGGCCGCACGCGGCTGGTGACCACGATGCGCGACTGCGACTCGTCGCTGAGGCGGCGGATGGCCCCAGCCACCGCGCCGCGTACGGTTTCGGCGGGCAGCTCGTCGAGGCCATCGAGCAGCAGGATGACGCCGCCATCGCGGACCGCGCTGCGCAGATGGTCAAGCAGACCGGGGCGCAGCGCGCCATCGAGGGCCGCGCCGAGCGATGCGATCAGGGCAGCATCGGCGTCGAGCGACTTCTCGCGCATCGCCCGCGCCACCGTGCCGAGCGGCAGATAGATCGGGATCGGGAAGGCGTCAGGCGGCCATCCCAACAGCGTCACCGGCTGCCCGAGCGCACGCTGCGCCAGCAGCAGCGCTAGATGGCGGAGCACCGTGCTCTTGCCACCGCCAGGCTCGCCAAGCAGCACGAGCTTGCGATTGGCGACGATCGCGTCGATCGCCAGCTCGGGGCGGAACAGACTGAGCTGCACCGAAACGGTCGCATCGAGATCGTTCCACGCCTGTGACGGATGAAATGCGAACTCAAGGCGATTGGGTAGCTCAAACGACGTCGCCTTCTCTACCCCATACTGAAACCGCGCCACGACGGGCGTCGTTACGCCATGATGTGCGGCATCAAAACCCATCGTCACGATGCGGACATCGTCGGCCGACGTCATCGCATCGGTGCGCTCGTCGAAATCGCGCCAACGGTTCAATCGCGCCACAATCGCCATCGCGCGCTGCTTGGTGCGCGTGCGCGGTCTGGCCGCGACCTGCTCTGGGCCATCGGTTATCAGATTGATGTAGATTTGCTCCAGCCCGAGCGTCGGGACGGTACGCTGGTTCGCGCCAGTGCGCTGCTGGCCGCTGATGCGCGCCAGGTGGAGTTTGCGGCAGCGCTCGGCCAGGCTCCGCAAGTAGGCCAGCAGCAGCGCGCCACCGTCCTCAGGTGTCGTGCCGCTGTAAAAGTTCTTGATGATGTAATCGCGGCCGACGATCGCGTTGATGGACTCAGCGCGCAGACCAGCGGCATTGACCCCGCCGGTCTGGCCGGTGTTCGCGCTGCTCGGCGGATCGGCGAGCTGCGCTTCGAGCGCGGCGATCTTGGCTGTAAGCTCCGCCGCCTCCTCGGGCATGTCGGTCGCCAGGGCCAACATCTGGCGTAGCTTCGTCAGCCGCGCCTGGAGTGCATCATCGGTCATCGCTCGCTCGCTTTGTCAATCGTCGGATACGATATCTGGCGGTGTCAACAGGCGGAGCACGTTGCGGGATCGCGCGTACACGAGCGTGAACTGATCGATGAAGTCGCGCCCGAGCACAGACAGTTCGATGGTGCCGGGTGTCACAAAGATCGGGAGCGGCCCGCTGATGCGTACCTGCTGCCCGGCCACCGCGAAGAAGACCAGATCGACCGCAATGTCATACACCTGTTGGCTGCCGCCAATGCCATTGGCAGTCGTCGATGTGGCGATGGGCGCGACGATGCCCGCCAGCTGGTCGACCACATCGGGGGCGAGCACGGTGAAATCTGCGCCGGTATCCAGCAGGAACGAGCACGCCAGGCGCACGCCAGTCGGGGCGTCGAGATAGCCGTCGAAAACCGGCCGCTCGATCCCATCCTGCCCCGCGAGCCAGCGCCCCTCAATGCGCATCGGCGGCGTCCGCAGGCGCTGGCTCGATGGAGATCTGCAATGGGCGCATCGCACCGTTGGCGACGATCGGCGAGCGCGATGCGATGGTGCGCTGCGGCATCTCTGGCAGCGCCAGTTGGACGGTCGTCTCGCTGGTGACGCGCTGCAAGCCGAGGGCGAGGACATATTCGCCGAGCTCGCTGATGCTCATGCGCTGTTGGGCGGCGAGCGTCCGTAGTTGATCGGCCAGGTGCGCGGGGACCGCAAGGGTTAATTCCATAGCCGCCTCCATTGGTTAATTCACCGCATGATACCACGCGCAGCCCTGCTATCGGAGTGGTCGATGACACGACACCCTGCGCGGTCGGGGTGCCACGCGGCCGGGCGTGTCCCCGATGTTTCCCAGTCGATCGGCGCTTCCCAAAAATTTTTGCGATTCTGGGGAGGGTCGCCCTCCCCAGACCCCACCCGCCGCACCCCAATGGCTTGACACATCACACAGCGCCGCTTCACATCCGAGACTGAGAAAGGAACAGCAGAAATGCAGAAAACAGGGTTCAGCAGCTAGAAATCAGCACGTATGAGCGAGCGCGGGGCCACAAACAATCGCAAACCCTGACCGTCGTCCCAGTTGAGGGGAGGAAGCCAGAGGCGCGCCCCGCAGCGAACATATGTGCTATTATCCCAAGTCGAACCGCCACGGATTGTAAAGGCTTGTTCTGGCACCAGATCGCGCGATGGCTCCATATCGGCTAGCCCTCCGTTAGCACGTGCCGGGTAGTCGGTGGAGCGCGTCGCGGTCCACTCCCACACGTTGCCAGCGAGGTCTTCTGCCCCACATGCCGCCCGCCCGCCAGGGGATGTCCCGATCGGGGCTGGTCTGCCTTCCTGCTTGTACCAATCATACACCGCCAGCTCGGGCGTCGGCGCGGGCCTATCGCCCCATGGGTACGTGGTACGCTGCTCCGACCCGGCGTAGGCGGCTGCTACCTCCCATTCGGCATCAGTGGGCAGACGGATGACGTAATCGGGCGGCAGCTGATCGCGCAGCCGCTCGCTGAGCCAG
>JAYUUK010000178.1:0-4748 GCA_043754595.1 Roseiflexaceae bacterium
ACCGATACCGCCGGCAGCCCGCTCGACCGCACCTACCGCTGGAGCTTCAGCGCCCGCCCGCCGCCGCCGCCGCCCGCCGCGCCGCTCCCAGGCGTGATCTGCAGCAATCCGGGCGATGGCCAGCGCCACCCGCTCGACCGCGCCATCCGCCTGGTGTTCCGCACCCCCGTGGACGCCGAGGTCCTGGCCACAGCGGTCGCCATCGACCCGCCAGCGCCCATCCGCGCCATCGATGGCGCTGGCAGCGAGATTCGGATCGACGCGGCGCTGCGCGCCTCCACCAGCTATACCCTGACGCTGCCGGCCACGCTCACCGACCGCGCCGGCAGCCAGCTTGGCCATCGCTACACGCTCCGCTTCACCACCGCCGCAGCACCGCCGCTGCTCGCCCTGCCCGAGGCGGCGGACCACCTGCTGCGTACAGCGCCAGACGCGCCGGCCCAGCTGCTCGTCAGACGCACCAACCTCGCGGCGATCGCCATCGATATCTACCCCGTCGATGTCGAGACCCTGGCCCGCGCCGCCACCTTCGATGACGCCGAGTGGGCCAGCTTCCAGCCGGAGCGCTACGGCCTGCGCCCCGCCCGCAGCTGGAGCGTCGGGCTGAGCGATCTGCGCGATGCCGTGGCCGAGGATCGCGTGCCGATCGCGCTCGACGATGGCGCGCTCCCCGTCGGCGGCTACTACCTGCGCCTGCGCAGCGCCGAGGGCCAGCGCGCCGACCTGCTGCTGCTCGCCAGCGCCCGCGCGCTCGTCATCCAAACCGGCGCAGACGCGCTGCTGTGGCTCACCGACGCGGCGGGCCTGCCGGTCGCCACCGCGCCGATCACGCTCTACCAGGGCGGCGCGCCGGTGCGCAGCGGCCAGACCGACGCCGCCGGTCTGTGGGTCGCCGGGCAGACAGCCGGCCTGGCCCCTGGCCCGATCGTGGCGAGCGATGGCGGCGCGGCGCTCGCCGTCGGCCAGATCGCCCCCCCGCCGCTAGCCGCCCCAACCATCGCCGCCATCGCCGACGCCGCCGTCTACGCCCCGGGCGAGGAGCTGCGGATCGCCGGGTTCGTCAACGGCGCGCCCGGCATCTCGGCCGTCGATATCCGGCTGCTGCCGCGCGGCATCATCGCCGCCGCCCCCGCCATCCAGAGCCAGACGCCGCTTCAGAGCGGGGCATTTCGCTTCGCCGCCCGGCTGCCGCTCCAGATCGCCCCCGGCAGCTACGACCTGACGCTCGCCGCTGGCGGCGGCGCGCGCGCCATCCCGATCCAGATCGTCGGCGATGACCAGCCACTCCTGATCGTCGCATCCCCCGCCGGCGACGGCCAGGCCACGCTGCGCATCGTCAGCGCCGATGGCCGACCAATCCCCGGCGCGCGCATCGCCTGGAGCCTGCGCGCCGCCCAGGCCAGCCCCGCCCGCGAAGGCTTCCGCTTCCCCGCCACATCGCCGGTCGAGACCGTCAGCGCCGGCGGCGGCACCACAGACGCCGCCGGCCGGCTGACCATCCCGCTCAGCCCGACCGCCGCGCTCGATGCGCCGCCGCTGCGCTACGCCGCCACCGTCCAGGTCGATGAGCCGGGCGGGGCCAGCGCCAGCGCCGCGCTCAGCATCGACCCGCCAGGAGCGGCGGCGATCCCTGGCATCAGGCTGCCCTCGGCTGTGCTCGCGCCGGGCGAGACCACCAGCGTCCAGCTGCGCGTGCTGACCGCCAGCGGTGCCGTGCCGCCGCCCACCAGGCTCCAACTCACCGCCGAGCGCCAGCTGCCGGATGGCCGCACCCAGCGCGTCGCCAACCGCACCATCACCACCGGCACCGACGGCGCGGCGGCCGTCCCGCTCAGCTTCACCGCGCCCGGCCGCTATACGATCGCGGTCGCTACCGCCGCTCGTCCCGCCGCTGCCACCAGCGCCGAGCTGTGGGTCGCCAGCGCCGACCGCCCGGCCCTAGACCTCGCGCCGCAGCCGCAGCTGGTCGCTGACCGCGCCGCCTACCGCGTCGGCGACACCGCGCAGCTCCTGCCGCTGCTGCCCCAGCCAAGCGCGCTCGCCGTCGTCAGCCTGGAGCGCGCCGATGGCATCAGCGCCACCGTCCGGCTGGTGCGCTCGGGCGTCCCGCTCACCGTCACCGTCCGCCAGCAGGACACCGCCGGGCTGCGCGTCGCGATGCTCCCGCTCGGCAGCCCGGCCCCGATTGTCGCATCGCTGGCCGTCCAGCCGCCGCAGCTGCGCATCGCCGCCATAACCGACTCGCCGCGCTACCTGCCGGGCCAGACGGCCACCATCACTATCGCCGTCAGCGATGAGCGCGGCGACCCGGTTCGCGCCAGGCTGCTGATCGCCGACGCCCCACTGCAGATCGGGCAGTCTGGCGAAAGGGGGCTCGGTGGCGAGCCAGCGCCAGCGCGCTGCCCGCCCGTGCTCGCCTGGTCGTGCGCAGCAGGATCGTCTCACTGGATCGATGGCCTCAGCACCGGCGACGATGGCGTGGCGACCATCGCCCTCCCGCTCGACGCCGAGAGCCCCAGCACGCTGCGCATTCTCGCCGACGATGGCACGGCGGGCGGCCAGGTCGACCTCGCGCTCGCGGTGCTCCCGACGCTGGACGCCACGCTCAGGCTCCCGCCCGCCGCCCGCGCCGATGACCAGCTCGCCGCCACGCTCGCGATCGTCAATCGGCTGGATCGGCCGCAGACCATCACCGCCACGCTCACGATCAGCGGCGCGCTCCAGCCTGCCACACCGACGCAGCGGGTCACCATCGGCCCAGGCGTCGGCACCGTCCTGCGCTGGCCGCTGACTGCCGCTGGCCAGGGGGCGATCGTCGCCTCGGTCCAGCTCGCTAGCGATGCCGCGCCGCCGCGCAGCGTGCGCGCCAGCGCGCAACTGCTCCAGCGCAGCGCCGACCAGACGGCACCGCTCGGCGTGCTGCGCCAGCTGCGCGACCCATCGAGCGGCGCGATCCTCGACCTGGCGGCGCTGCGCGTCGGCCAGCTGATCGCCATCGAGACCACCCTGACGCTGCACCAGCCGCTGCTCGCCGGCCAGATCATCCTGCCGCTCCCCGGCGGCACAGCGCTCGTCGCCAACGACACCCCGGCCGCCAGACGCAGCGACGCGCTCACGCTCCAGATCGACCGCGCCACGCTGCCGCCTGGGGTCTACCGCTACCGCGCCGTGGTGCGCGCTACCGGCGGCGGCAGGTTCGCCCTCCCGCCGGTCGTCGTTCAGGATACCGCCGTCATCGCCGCCAGCCAGCCGCTCACGCTACAGATCCAGGAGTGACCGTGGTGCCAACGTCAGCCACATCCCAGCCGCACCAGCGCCGCGCGCCGATGGTCCTGCTCCTGCTGACCCTGCTGATGCTCTGGGGCGGCGCGACGCCCCACATCGCGCCGGCAGCCCCCGAGGTGCCCGTCCCGCCGCTCGACGCCAGGCCGTTTGGCATCAACACCCACCTCGCCACCCGCTTCTGGGAGCCGCAGCGCGTCGGCGAGCCGGCGCAGCTCGTCGCCGACGCCGGCGCCGGCTGGGCGCGCGAGGATGTCCACTGGTTTCGCATCCAGCCGACGCCCGAAACCTGGGACTGGAGCTTCACCGACGCGGCGTTCGCCGAGCTGCTGCGCCGCAATATCCAGATCGTCGGCGTGATCGGCCACCCGCCGGGCTGGGCCACCGATGACCCGAACGACCCCTCCAGCGGCGTGACCTTCAGCGCGCCGCAGCCAGAGCGCTTCGCCCGTTTCGCCGCCGAGGTGGTGCGGCGCTACGGCGCCTACATCCACCACTGGGAGATCTGGAACGAGCCGGATAACCCGCTGTTCTGGAAACCAGCGCCCGACCCGGCCGCCTACGCCGCGCTGCTGCGCCAGAGCAGCCAGGCCATCCGCGCCGTAGACCCGAGCGCCAAGATCCTGTTCGGCGGCGTGGACCCGCTCAATCTGGCATTTCTGACGGCGGCTGCGGCGCGCGGCGCCTGGGACAGCTGCGACATCATCGCCATCCACCCGTACGTCAGCCCCACCGCCCCCGAGCCAGGCAACCTCGCCGCCGCCGCCGACGGCGTCCGCACGCTCATGGCGTCCTACGGCGCAAAGCCGATCTGGGCCACCGAGATCGGCTGGTCAAGTGGCCCAGGCGACCGCGACCCGCAGGGCACCGTGAATGAGCGGCAGCAGGCCGACTTCCTGGTGCGCGCCACGCTGCTGCTCTGGCGCTCCGGCGTCGAGCGGATCTTCTGGTACACGCTCAAAGACGACCCAGGCAACCCGTACGGGCTGTTCGGCATCGCCGGCGGCTACGGCGACTACTCGCGCCCCAAGCCGGCCTACGGCGCGTTTCGCTCGCTCAGCCGCCAGATTGGCGGCGCGTCGTACGTCGGCATGCGCGATCTGTTCCGCCGCGACACCCTGATCGACTTCGAGCGGCCGGGGTTCTGGAAGCGCGGCGACCAGCCAAACGGCACGCTGACCCCTACCGCCGATGTGGTCCGCTCGGGGAGCGGCGCGGCGCGGCTCAGCTATCGCTTCGCAACCCCCGGAAACGACTATGTGGTCTTCACCCGCGACCGGCCCACGCCCATCCCCGGCCAGCCGGACGCGCTCGGGCTGTGGGTCTACGGCGATGGGTCTGGCCACGCGCTGCGGGTCTGGCTGCGCGACGCAGATGGCGAGCTGCTGCAGTACACCCTCGGCGGCGTCGGGGTTGCGGGGTGGCGAATGCTCAAAGCGCCGCTCGACGCGCCAGTGCAGCCGTGG
>JAYUUK010000179.1:0-4735 GCA_043754595.1 Roseiflexaceae bacterium
GAGTGCAAAACGGTTGATCCACTCCGCCGCACGATGCAGCGCATCCCAGTGCGCTCCTGTTCTCCGTTGTGCGCTCAACCGTTTTGCGTTTAGCTATAGATGTGCGGCCTCGGCAGCGCGCAACGAGCGACAAAACGCCAGCGCGGCGATGTTGGCGAATTCGCACCACCTACGCGGTGACGCGCGATGGTGTGCCTGGCGATGCGCTAGTGATGAGCCGCGATCTGCGCTGCGTGGCTGAGCTACGGCTCGTCCTCGCGCCAGCGCCGCTCCGGGTCTCGCGCGCCCCAGATCAGCTTGTTGTCCACCAGCCGCACCGTCAGATCGTCGGCGATGCTGATCTGACAGCTCAGGCGCGGGTAGCCCCACTCGGCGGCCAATCGATCGTGCCAGTGGGTCGGCGCGGGCGCACCAGCGGCGAGCCAGACGCCGCAGGTGGCGCAGATCCCGCGGCCGCCGCAGTTCGCCCGGCGCGTCAGCGCCGCGTACGGCGAAAACCCGGCCGTCAGCAGCGTTTGGCGCAGATTGGCGCCGTGGGCGACGCGCAGCGTGTACACGGCATCGGCGGCGTAGATTGTCAGCGTGTGCTCCATTGTGATCCTCCGTGCACCCAATGTCAGCTCGACACGCAGCCGATTATACTGTGTAGAGGCCCCTTGAGCATAAACGGAAGAGTGCAGGAGCGGAAACCTGGTAATTGCGGAGGCACCGAACGGCGATCCCCGCCTCGACCGGGGCAGATCCGATCCGTGCAATTCGGTAGGGAAGCATGTTGGCAGCTGCGCGACCGCTGAGCCACACGCGAATGTGCGTGCAGCGTGAGTGCGGGTTCGATCCGCGCCAGCGGTGCCATAACACATCGGCTCGCCGCGAGCGCTCGCGGCGGGCCGGTGTGCTTTTTAGCGGATACTCGCCCAACTAGCGTGCGGCCCGCCGCGCTGGCGCTGACGCTTGACAAGTGACTATTAGGTCACATATAATGCTGTCATGGACCATGAATCCGTGTTTCGCGCCCTCGCCGATCCAAGCCGTCGGCTGCTGCTCGACCTGCTCTTTGCGCGCGACGGCCGTACGCTCACCGAGCTGGAGTCGCAGCTGCCGATGACGCGCTTCGGCGTGATGAAGCACCTGCGCGTGCTAGAGGGGGCCGGCCTGATCGCCACCCGCAAGGTGGGCCGCGAGCGACTGCACTACCTCAACCCAGTCCCGATCCAGTTCATCGCAGACCGCTGGATCAATAAGTACGCGGCCGTGCGCACGAGCGCCCTGGCCGATCTCAAAACTGCGCTTGAAGGAGGAGATGGCATGACCACCGACCCAAAGCCCCGGCTTGTGTATCAGATCATCATCAAGGCACCGCAGGAGCGGGTGTGGGAGGCGATCACCACGCCGGAGTTCACCTCCCGCTACTATTACGGCAGCACGCTCACGACCGACCTGACCGTCGGCTCGCCCTTCACCTACCACATGGCGAACGGCGCGCCGATTGTGGAGGGCGAGGTGGTTGCGTCCGAGCCACCCAACCGGCTGGTGCACACCTATCGCTCGCTCTGGCCGCCCATGAACGAAGATGCGCCGACGAGCGTGACGTGGGAGCTCGAATCGATGCCAGGCGGCGTCACAAAGGTGACCGTCGTCCACATGGATTTTCAGGGCGAGACGGCGACCTACCAGGGCTTGCAGGGCGGCGGCTGGGCCTGGATCCTCAGCAACATGAAGACGCTGCTGGAGACCGGTGAGCCGATGCCGCAGGGATACTAATTCGGTATCAATCATTGGCGCGCAGATCGAGTCGATCACATGCCAACAGCTGTGTTCCACGTTGTGCGGCCTTCGGGCGGCCTGAAGACCGCACAACGTGGAACGCCTGCTTGCTGATAGGATTGCTCTGTAGCAAACCTTATCAGCAAGCAGGCGTGCAATGAGCTGGAACCAGCTCAGGAGTCTATGATGACCCAGGAGTACATCGAGGTCCGCGGGGCCCGCGAGAACAACCTCAAGCATGTATCGCTGCGCATCCCCAAGCGCAAGATCACCATCTTCACCGGCGTCTCTGGATCCGGTAAATCGTCGATCGTCTTCGATACCATCGCCGCCGAGGCCCGCCGCCAGCTCAATGAGACGTTCAGCACGTTCGTCCAGAATTTCTTGCCCCGCTACGCCAAACCCGAGGCCGATGCCATCGAGAACCTCAGCATGGCGATCGTTGTTGACCAGCGACGGCTAGGCGGCGGATCGCACTCGACAGTTGGGACGGTCACCGACATCGCTTCCGTACTCAGGTTGCTGTACTCGCGCGTCGGGCGACCGCACGTGGGGAACGCCAATGTCTTTTCGTTCAACGACCCAGATGGTATGTGCCCGGAGTGCAGCGGCATCGGCCGCACGATCGGCGTCGACCTCGACAGGTTTCTGGACATATCCAAATCGCTCAACCAGGGCGCTATCGTATTCCCAGAGTATGCCATCACCAACGAATCCGCAAAACGATGGGTCTGGGGCTGGAGCATCGACCCGCAGTCGGGCCTGTTCGATATGGACAAAAAACTGGCTGACTACACCGCCGAAGAGCTGGATCTACTGCTTCACGGCAAACCCCGTAAGGGTAAAATCCAGATGGGGGATCAATCGGTCAACTTCACATTCGAGGGGATCGTCAGCAGGTTCACCCAGAAGTATATCGCTGGCGATGTGAAGACCAAGTCCGAGCGCACGCAGAAAGCCGTCGAACCCTACATGCGTTACGGCTCCTGCTCGCTGTGCAAAGGCGCGCGCCTGAGTCAGACGGCGCTGAGCTCCACCATCGATAGTCGCTCGATCGCCGAGCTCGCAGCGATGGAGATCGACGAACTGATCGAGGTTGTCAGGGCGATCGAAGGCCCGGTCGCGGCGCCGATGGTGGAAAACCTCACCGAGCGGTTGCAGCACATGATCGATATCGGTCTGGAGTATATCAGTCTGGACCGCGAGACCGACACACTTTCGGGCGGCGAGTCGCAGCGGATCAAGATGGTGAAACACCTGGGCAGCAGCCTGGTGGACGTGCTGTACATCTTCGATGAGCCGAGTATCGGCCTGCATCCCCGCGATGTGTACCGCCTGAACGACCTGCTGCGAAAGCTGCGCGACAAGGGCAATACGGTTTTTGTCGTCGAACACGATCCGACGGTGATCCAGGCGGCGGATCACATCGTCGATGTTGGCCCACACGCCGGAGCGCGGGGTGGGACGATCGTCTTCGAGGGCAGTTTCGCCGACCTGCTGAACGCCGATACGCTGACAGGCCGCCATCTCAGACAGTCGATGCCGATCAAAGCGGCATTTCGCACGCCAACCGGCAACTATTCCATCACCAACGCCAGCGCCAATAACCTGCAAAATGTCAGCGTCGATATCCCCACCGGCATCCTGACCGTCGTCACGGGCGTGGCTGGGTCGGGCAAAAGCTCCCTGATCCACCACTCGTTTCTGCCGCAATGCCCAGACGCGATCGTGATCGATCAGGCGGCGGTGGGCGTCTCCAGCCGATCCAACCCAGCGACCTACACCGGCATTATGGACGACATCCGCAAAGCCTTCGCCGCGGCCAATGCAGTCAGCGCATCGCTGTTCAGCTTCAACTCAAAAGGTGCCTGCGAAACCTGCCAGGGGCTGGGCGTGATCTACACGAATTTGGCTTTCATGGACGAAGTGAAAATCCCCTGCGAAACGTGTGGCGGCAAACGCTTCAAGGACGACGTGCTGGCCTACACATTGCACGGCAAGTCGATCTCGGATGTGCTCAGCCTGTCGGCTCGCGAGGCGCTGGAGCTCTTCACCGCCAACGAGACTGCGCGCCGATTGCAGGCGCTCATCGATGTCGGCCTCGACTATCTGACTCTGGGTCAGCCGCTGAGCACGCTATCGGGCGGCGAGTGCCAGCGCATCAAGCTCGCCAGCGAGCTGCATAAAAAGGGCAGCGTGTACGTGCTGGACGAGCCGACCACCGGGCTGCACATGTCGGATATCGGGCATCTGCTCGCGATTATGAACCGGCTCGTCGAGGGTGGGAACACGGTGGTGGTGATCGAGCACAACCTCGACGTTATCCGCAACGCGGACTGGATCATCGATATGGGGCCAGAGGGCGGCAGCAAGGGCGGCAGGGTGCTTTTTGAGGGAACGCCCAGACAGCTCCTCGCCGCCAAGCAGTCGCTGACGAGCGCGTACCTCGGCGCGTGACGTGTTGCGGAGCGGGGTGGTTTGGCGAGCCGCGAATTCCTCCAAGCAACATTATTCTATACCTCGTGTGTGGTATCATCTGTCAGCGAGACGGCATAGAATCGCAGCGGCTGGGCATCTGCCGCGAGCTGGACGAGCCGCTCGTAGCGCATCCCAAGGCGCTCCAGCAGCCGCGCCGACCGCGCATTATCCGGGTGGGTGATGGCGCCTACGCGCGCCAGACCGAGCGTATCGCGCGCATAGGCGAGCGTGGCGGCGGCGGCCTCGTGGGCGAGCCCCTGGCCCGCGAACTGCTCGAGCAGCGCGAAGCCAAGATCCACATCGTCGAGCGCCTCACGCTTGATCAGCCCGCACATCCCCACAAACTCGCCGTCTGAGGCGCGCTCCATCGCGTAGAAGCCGAAGCCGTGCCGACGATACAGCCCCAGCAGCGTGGTCTCGATGTAGCCGCGGGCCGCGTCGACCGAGTCGATGCCTAGGTCGCCGATGTACTGCTTCCAGGCCGGCGTATTCA
>JAYUUK010000180.1:0-4733 GCA_043754595.1 Roseiflexaceae bacterium
AAGCGCAATCCGCACAGAGACACTTTATGAACAACGAGACCACGCGGCCGGAGACGCCGGCCCCAGAGACGCCGGCCATCGATATTCCGACCGTCTCGCCATCGCTGCGATCGCCTCCATTCTGTCCACCGCGCTGCACGAGTTCGGCGGCCACGGGCTGGCGTGCGCCGCGCTCGGCGGCCACGTCCGCGAGCTCAATGCATTTTATGTCGACTGCGACTATCGGCAGATCGACGATTTGCGCATCCGTCTGGTCGCGCTGGCCGGGCCGATCGTCAGCCTGCTGCTCGGCGTCGCCGCGCTCGGGGCGGCCAGGCGGGTCGCGGCTGGCGCGGCTGGCGCGCAGCTCTGGCTCTGGCTGCTCGGCACGATCGGGCTGTTGACCGCAACCGGCTACATGCTGTTCTCCGGCATCACCGGCCTCGGCGATATCGGCGTGAGCCGCGACGGCGCGCTCTACGCGCTCACACCCGAGTGGCTGTGGCGGGTGGTCGTCACCGCGCTTGGGGCGGCCGGCTACGCGCTGAGCGTGCGCGCCAGCATCCGCTGCATGGAGCAGATCATCGGCGGCTCGGGGCCTGGGCGGGTGGCGCGGGCGCAGCGCCTCTCGCTGACGAGCTACCTGACCGGCGGGCTGGTGTCGGTGCTGATCGGGCTGCTCAACCCGCTCGGGCTGGTGATCGTGCTGACCTCGGCGGCAGCCGCGACGTTCGGCGGCACCTCGGGGCTAGCATGGGGCATGCAGTTCATGCGCCGCAGCCACGAGACAGCGCAGCCGCCGCTCCAGATCGGCCGCAGCTGGGGCTGGATCGCGGCGGGCGTCGCTGTGGTGGCGCTGTACGGCGCGATCTTTGGCCCGTCCGTCCGCCTATGAGCACTGCCGGCGCTGATCGCGCTGACGCCGCCAGCCGTAGCGAGTCAGGCCGCGCGGCTTATACACCGAGAGCGCCGTCAGCCCGATGAGCAGGAGCAGCGCGGCCCCGCTGGTGACCGCCATCTGTAGCCAGCTCGGCGCGAGCCGTCTGCGCCGCGCTCGCCAGCTGCGCTGACCTTCAAATCGCTATCGAAGCGACCGATGACGCGGCGGCCGCCATGCGCTATGATACGGGCGTCCGCCCACGCGCGCGGCCGCGCGCGCCGCTGTAGCGCGCGGATGTCGGAGCACACCGTTGCCAAGCAGCCGAGTCTTCGCCAAGCTGTTGCGTCTGCCGAACTGGTGCTACCTCGCGCTGAGCGCCGCGATCCTCGGCGTCTACGCGCTGACGCTCAGCCCGCGCGACGATTTCAAGCTCTACTACCTCGCGGCGGATGCGGTGCGGCGGGAGCCCATACGGCGAGACCTCGGCCTACGTCTACCCGCCGCTGCTGGCCTACGCCGTGCAGCCGCTGACGCTGGTGCCGTACGAGACAGCACGGCTGCTATGGTTTGGGCTGAACGCGCTCCCGGCCGAGGCCGAGTTTAACATCTCGCTCTACGGTCTGTGGTTCAGGCTGCTCAGCGACAACCGCTTCACCCTGCCCGTCGCCGATCTGCCACTCGTGGCGAACGTCGGCGTGGTCATCAGCGGCCTGGCCGTGATCGGCGCAGCCTTGTGGGTCACGCCGGGGGCGGAGGACGAGCAGCGGCCGCTGGTGTTCAGCCTGTGGATCGTGGCACTGCTGCTGCTCACGCCGATCAACGGCTACTACAACCTGCCGATCGTGCTGTTCCCGGCGCTGGCCCGCTCGCTGGCCGATCGGCCAGCGCCTCGGCTCACGACCGCGCTGCTGCTCGGCACCGCACTGCTGTGGGTCCCGCCGGGCTGGGCGGCGCGCTCGCCGGCGCTCGACACCGCGCTGCGCATCGGCTGGGGGACGCTGCTGCTCGGCGCGTTTGTGGCAACGAGCCTACGCGCCGCAGCGCCCCAGATCCTGCGCCGGCGCTGGGGGGCGGTGGCGCTGGCCATCGCCGTCGCGCCGGCCACATCGCTGAACTTGCAGCTCGGCCAGCTTGGTCTGCTGATGGCGGCGCTGCTGGCCGGCGTCTATCTGGCGCAGCGGCGCCACCCCGCCGTCGCCGCGCTGCTGCTCAGCCTGGCGTGCCTGCTCAAGCTCTACCCGGCGCTGCTCGGGCTGCTGGTCTACTTCGCCGTCATCGCGCTGCGGCTGCGCGCGCTGTCTGGGCGAAGCGAGCGCCGATACGATCCACCCGCCGCGCCCGATCCCTGACGGCGCGGGGGCCGGTCTCCGTGGCTCCTGGTCGCTCCGTCTGGTCGTTGCCAAAGACCTGGTCTTCGGGAGCTGATCCGTCTCGGTGGCTGCGCTCCGTCGGCTTTGCGTCTCGGTCGCTGCACTCCTTGCTCCTTGCTCCTTACCTACTTTCTCCTCGCTCCAAACCGTGGTACAATATCTCGTGTAACCTGCGCAACAATGTCAAGTATACGGAGAAACTCCATGAGCCGATTCGATGAATTCCTGGAGGCGAACGCCACCTTTGCCGCGACGTTCGACAAGGGCGATCTGCCGATGCCGCCGGCGCGAAAGGTGGCGATCGTGGCCTGCATGGACGCTAGGCTTCACCCCGAAAAAGTGCTCGGGCTGGCGATCGGCGATGCGCACGTGATCCGCAACGCCGGCGGCCGCGCCGAGGACGCCATCCGCTCGCTGGTGATCTCCGAGCGGCTGCTCGGCACCACCGAGATCGTGGTGCTGCACCACACCGACTGCGGCATGCTGATCTTCACCAACGAGCAACTGGCCGCCAAAGTCCAGGCCGATCTGGGGGTGGACGTGGCCGGGCGCGATTTCCTGCCGTTCCCCGACCTGGAGCAGAGCGTGCGCGACGACGTGGCGATCCTGCGCTCCTCGTCGCTCATCCCGCAGGATATTCCGATCAGCGGCGCGATCTACAATGTGGCCACCGGCACGGTCCACGAGGTCGTCAGGGCCTGACGTACGCCACTGCGCGCATCGTCCATACAACGTGAGCGATGCGCGCCGACCGGTCAAGTCTTCGGGATCGATTCCTGAGACCTGACCAGTCGGGCTGCCATCAGTCACCACGTTGCCGCGCCACCACGTCTCGCCGCATCATCACGTCCCGCCGCGCTGTGCCAGCACAGATGCTTCGCGGCGATGGTAGGTGGACGTCAAGCATCCTGGCGCGCGCCGCTCAGCATGACAGAATCCGCCAGAGCGACGCCCGATCGCCTACCGCCCGACCAGCGGCAGGTAGACGTTCGCGCCGACGATCGTGACGTTCTGCCGCGCCGCGCCGATCGTCAGCGACACCGGGATGTTGATGGTCTGCGCCGGGCTGCCCCACGCCGCCGGTTTGGTAAGCGTCAGATGCGCGACGTAGCTGTGGTCCGCCAGCAGCCCGCTGGGGCTCGCGGTCAGCGTCAGCATTGTGGGCGTGCCGTCGGCGTCCACCGTACCACTCGCGGCGCTCAGCGTCAGCCACGGCTGGTCGCTGCTGGCCGTCCAGCTCAGCGCGCCGCTGCCGGTGTTGCCGATGCTGACCTGCGCCGTCTGCGCCGCCGTCTCCCCATCGCCCACCTGCCAGCCGATAGCCCCCGGCCCAGCGCTCAGCGTCGGCCCCGGCAGATCCAGATTATCGCCGACCGTCACCGTCACCAGCGCCGCAGCGCTCACGCCGCTGCTGTTGGTGGCGGTCAGCGTGATCAGGTTCACGCCCACCGGCAGGTCGTCGATCGAGATCTGCCCGCCGGTGCCGATCGTCTGACCAGCCCTGCTCCACACGAGCCCGCTCTCGGCCACTAGGCCGTCCTGCGCATCCATGGCCATCCCGCTGAAGTTGACCAGCTGACCGTATTGGATCGTGCTCGTCACCCCCGGCGTCAGGACGAACGTCTGCGGCGGCTTGTCCGCCATGGTAAACGCGGCGCTGTCGGCGCTGGCGCTGTTGACGCCATCGCTGGCGGTGACCCGCAGGATCGCGGTCCCGCTCCCGCCAAGCTGCGCGGTGTCGAAGCTGACGCTGCTACCGCTCACCTCCATCACCACCGGCTGGAACGTGACGCCGCCGTCGCGGCTGTAGGCCACATCGAAGGTCAGCGCATCGCCATCCGGGTCGCTGGCGCTCCAGCCAAGGGTCACCGTGCCGCTCACCGGGTTTGGCGCGCCCTGGAGCGCGACGCCGCCGATGCTTGGGATGCCTGGGCTGACGGCCTGCGAGGTCAGCACCTTGCCGTCGCTCAGCCGCGAGATCTGGATCGTCCGCGTGCCTGGGACGAAGGTGACGAGCTGGCTAAACCCCTGGCTCGTGGTGTCCGCCGCCTGCTCGGGAGTGAACGCGTAGTTGGCGAGCTGTGCGCTCGACGCGTCTAGCAGCCTGATGGCATAGCCGCCGGCCACTAGCGGCGGGACATTGACTACGCTGCTGAGCCGCCGCGCCATCGCGATCCCGGCGCTGTCGCCATCGATCGTCCCGCTCACCAGCAGGAAGTCGCCGGTAGCCGCCGTCGCGCTCTCAGTCTCGGCCACCGCGCTGGGGTTGGCGCGCATGTAGTTGTACATGCCGCTGTAGGTGTAGTCGCTCAGCCACTGGTTCGAGCAGTAGCTCATCACGTCGTTCCAGATCGAGCTCGGCAGCACCGCCGGCGCGATACCGAACCCGGCGTCGCCCACGTCGAACCCTTCAGCGCTGCCGTCTGCCGGTCCGATCGGGGCGCGCGGCGTGCTCGTATTGCCGTACGGGAAACTTGGGTCGCTCCGGCTGTGACCGCAATTCT
>JAYUUK010000181.1:0-4726 GCA_043754595.1 Roseiflexaceae bacterium
GCTACGAGACCGTCAAGGGCGATTACTCCAGCGAGGGCATTCGGCTGCTCAAGGAAGTCAAGCTCTACGAGATCTCGCCGGTGCCGCTCGGCATGAACCCGTTGACCACGATCGCGGCCGTCAAGGCGCTCAGTCCCCACAACGCGCAAGACCTGGTGCGCGCACTACTCATCGACATCAAAGCCGGGGCGCGGCATTCGTCGAAAGACGCCGCGCTCCTCCAAGAGATCCACGATATGGTCATCGAGCTCGGCGCGATGTGCGCGACCGACGAGGCCGCCGAGCCCGATGCCCCCGCTACACCCGATGACCCTGCCAAGAGCCGAGCCGCCACGCCACGTGCGCTGGCACTCACTCACGATATTGCCCATCAATACGCGCGGCTCACGCTCGCATCCAAGAAAGTGACGCATCTATGACCTACGAGGCAAACGCCCAGACGGCCCGCAATGAGGCCACCGAGATCTATGGCCAGATGAAGACGCTGCTCGACGGGGCTGGCGCTGCCGGCTTCGGTGCCGAGCAGAGCGCAACGTTCGACACACTGTCGGCGGCGTTCGACGCCAAGACCGCGATGGCGGATCGGTTTGAAAAAACCGCGAAGCAGGAGAAGGCGGAGGTCGTACGCGGCCGACTTGGGGCCGGCACGCCCACCGCGCCGAGCGCGGACCCACGGATCGCCGAGAGCCGCAAGGCATTCGCGGCGCTCCTACGCGGCGATAGTGGCACGCTCAAGCACGAGATCCGGTTCACGTCCGAGGCCGGCACCGCGATGCACGCCACCACGGCGGCGAAGGGGCTGCTTTCGACCAAGGATCTCCAGGCCAACATCGACGCGGCCGGCGGCTTCCTGCTCGCCCCGCAGATGTTCGTCGCGCAGTTCATCCGCTTCGTCGACGACGAGGTGTTTATCCGCCAGCTCGCCACGAAATTCATGGTCGACAACGCCGAGTCGCTTGGCGCTCCGGCGATGGACGGCGACATCGAGGATGCGGACTGGACCACGGAGCTCGCCGTGGGCGGCACCTCAACGGTGCAGCCGTTCGGCAAGCGCGAGCTCAAGCCGAGCCCGCTGGCCAAACAGATCAAGGTGTCGAAGAAGCTGCTGCGCCAGTCCACCATCGACGTGGAAGCGTACGTTGCGCAGCGGCTCGCCTACAAGCACGCCATTCCGCAGGAGAAGGCGTTCTTGACCGGCTCAGGTGCCAGTCAGCCGCTCGGCGTCTTCACCCCGTCGAGCCTTGGCATCTCGACGGCGCGTGATGTGACAGCCGCCGCCCCTGCGGCGCTGGCCGGCGACGACTTCCTGAACCTCAAGCACAGTCTCAAGGCGGCCTACTGGACCCGGCCCAACACACGCTGGATACTGTCGCGCCCGGTGCTGAACGCGGTGCGCAAGCTCAAAGACACCACGAACAACTACCTGTGGGCGCCAGGTCTCGGACCAGGCGGCGGCTTGACCGGCGGCGTGCCGGCCACGCTGGTTGACGTGCCCTACGTCATCAGCGAGTACGCGCCGTCCACCATCACCACCGGGCTCTACACCGCCATCATTGGCGACTTCTAACAGTACTGGATCGCCGACGCGCTGATGTTCGACTTGCAGGTGCTGGTGGAGCTCTACGCCGCGACGAACCAGAACGGCTACATCGCACGCGCCGAGGTCGACGGCATGCCGGTGCTCGAAGAGGCATTCGCCCGCCTCAAGATGGCCTAGTCCGCACCGCAGCGCAGCACATAGCGGGGTGGCAAACACCGCACCGCCTACCCAAGAAGGATAAACAATGGCACTGAACGAAAGTCGCGGACAGCAGCTCGCGCTCACCACGCTCGCCCCTGCCGCCCGCACCACCACCGGCAACGGCACCGGCGTGGATCTCGTTGCCGCCGGCGCGGTGACGGTCCACATGCAGGTGGGCGTCGTCACGGACGGCACGCACACCATCACGCTCCAGGAGAGCGTCGATAACAGTACGTTCACGGCGGTGGCGGCGAGCGACCAGAGCGGCACCCTGACGGCGCTGGCCAGCAACGTCAACCAGAAGATCGGCTACATCGGCAACAAGCGCTACATCCGCGCCGTGGCGACGCTGGCCGGCGCGACGACGGGCGGCGTGTACAGCGCGCTCGTCATCCAGACCGAACTGCGCAAGCAGCCGCAGTAAATGAGTCTTGTCACCATCGCCGAGGCACGGGCGCTCGGCATCGGCGCGAGCCTGGTTGACGCGCAGCTCCAAGCGATCATCGATCGCGAGGAGCTGGCGCTGACAACCTGGAGCGGCGGCCCCATCCCCGATGGGGCTACGGCGCGAACCGAGACGCTGCGGCCGGACACGAACGATGTCTTTGTCCAGTATCCGATTGTCAGTATCAACAGCATCACCGAGGCGCCCTACGTCGGTGCGGTGGCCATCACACTGCTGGCCACGCAATACTATGCGTGGCTGGCCGAGGGACGCATTGAGCGGCTGCCGGCCATCAGCAGCGGGGTGCCGGCCTGGCCGGGTCGGGTCGGACGCTGGGGCGATATCGTCGCCGTGGCCTACGTCCCGATCGATGATCGGGCGCGGGCGCGGGGTATCATCTTGGAGCTGATCCAGCAGACCACGACGGCAACCGGGCTGCACAGCGAGAGCATTGCCGGCGAGTACAGCTACACCGCATTCGGCGACAGCGATGCGCGGCGCGCGGCGATCTACCGAACGGCCAGCTACTTCCGGCGCGTGTAAGAAGGATAAACAATGGCAACCTTGACCGTCCAGGAAATCACACGCGCCGGGCTCGCGCCGGCGTTCAGCACCGCAGCCGGCGGCGGCGACCAGTTCGCCAATAACGGCCGGTGCTTCCACGAGGCCAAGTGTACGGACGCCTCGTCCAAGATCGTCAACTATGTCGTGCAGCAGAAAGTTGACGGGCTGAGCGTCACGAACCTCTCCATCACGGTGCCAGCCACCACCGGCGACCGCATGACCGGCTCGTTCCCACCGGACATCTATAACGACGCAAACGGGAACGTGCAGGTAACCTACAGCGCCGTGACGAGCGTTACCGGCGGCGCGTTCCGCCTCGCATGATCACCGCCACCGCCGACGCGACGGGCTGCATTGTGCTGGCCATTGGCACGCAGGGCGCAGAGGTCGCACGGTTCACCGTCGCTGGCGACAACGATCGGCCCTACACCGTCGGCGAACACGTACAGCTTGACTTCGCGCGGGCGCGGCGGGTGGCGGAGCGCTTGCTCCCCAGCCTGGAAGGGACTGACTATGAGCTTTGGGCAGTGGCTCATCCATAGCTGCACCGTGCAGCGCGCGACGATGACGACCGACGCCTATCGCGCGTCAAAGCCGGTCTGGGCGTCGGTGGCGAGCGGGCTGCGCTGTCGGCTCGTGGCCACAGCGCAGCGCCGCACGCCCGACGACCTCAGTCAGAGCCCGGTCATCGCCAGTTTCAAACTGCTGGTGCCGACCGGCACCGATGTGCAAATCGGAGATCAGATTACGAGCATTGCACTGGAGGACGGCACCACCGATGCCGGCCCCTACCGAATCGAAGCCGTGCTGACGCGGCGTGCGGCATCCGCGCGACACATCAGCCTCCAACTAACGAGGGCCATATGAAAGAGCGCACCTTCACGAAGCGGGACATTGCGAAGTTCGACGTGATCAGCGTCGGCGCCGACTTCTTCGTCAACCGCCAGCATCTGCTCGATGCCATCGACCCGCCGCCGCCGCCGCCCATCATCGACGAGCCAATCATCGACGAGCCCATCATCGACGCGGCCCCGGCTGATGCGCCCCCGGCCGATGTGGCCCCCGAACCGTTCGCGCTCGACGGGACGCTCGACGGGACGCTCGAAACTGGCGCAGTCACGCCGAAGCGGCTCGGCAGGAAGTCCAGCGATGGCCAGTAGTTGGCTCGGTGCCACCGTGTCGCACGATGTCGCGCAGCGCCTGGTGCGCGGCGTGGACATTGTGACCCTACGCATCGAAGCTGCGGCCAAAGCCGAGCTGTATCCCGGCCATGGCAAGAAGACCGGCGCGATGCAGCGCGGCATTCAGGTGACGCCGGCGCGCATCGTGGGCCGTGCGGTCATCGGGGTCGTCGGGGTGCGAGGCATCAACTATGCCTTGCGCCAGCATCGCCGCTTCCAGTACATCACGAAAGGCTTTGCGCGTGTGAAGCCGTCGATACCGGGCATTCTGCGCCAGGCGACACACGCGCATGATTGACCCGCTCGCCGCCGTCATGAGCCGCGTGGCCAGTGATGCCGACCTGAACCTGCTCACCGGCGGGCGCATCGCGGCCAAGCACCAGTATGCGCTCCCGGCGACGGACAGCACGCGCTGGCCCACGCCGAGCAAGGCGCTGGTGCTGAGCTACGGCAGCGGCAGCGATGTGGACCGCGATACCGGGCGACAACTGCCACGCATCGACGCCCGCTGTTACGGCGAGAGCGAGTACGAGGCGGGGCGCGTGTACCGCGCGGTCATCGCCATCACCCGTCGCGATGACCGCGTGACGGCTGTGACGGGCGAT
The DNA here is from genome assembly GCA_043754595.1 of Roseiflexaceae bacterium. Classification (GTDB taxonomy): domain Bacteria; phylum Chloroflexota; class Chloroflexia; order Chloroflexales; family Roseiflexaceae; genus JAYUUK01. The sequence goes on from JAYUUK010000181.1 coordinate 4,537, forward strand.
GGCACGGCGCTCATCTACTGGCTGCTGGCGGACGGACCGCCGTCGATCGCGTTCGATGTGGACGTGCAGCTCGACATGGTGCTGGTGGCGCTCGTCGCCGCCGTCGCCGAAGACCCGATCACCTAAGGAGACATCATGGCCACGACCGTCCCGTTTAACCAGCTCACCGGCGTGTTGCAGTTTTATCTCG
>JAYUUK010000182.1:0-14418 GCA_043754595.1 Roseiflexaceae bacterium
GGGCGCAGCCCCCGCTTTCCCTGTTCCCCCACCGAAGCTCGCGCGAGGGTCCGGCGCAGTTGCGCCGGACCCTCGCACGTTAACGGGTATGCTACAATGCGTGGGTGCGTTTGCAAAGGATCAACCATGACCGATATCAAGCAATCGATCCAGCGGCAGTTCGGCGATGTGGCGGCGAGCTACACGGCCAGCGCCGTCCACCGTGGCGGCCCAGACCTCGACGCGCTGGTGCTCGCGGCGGCGCAGTCCCCGATCGGCAGCGCCCTCGATGTCGGCTGCGGCACTGGGCACACGGCGCTCGCCATCGCGCCGCTCGCCGCTAGCGTCACCGCCGTGGATCTGACCGAGGCCATGCTCGAACAGGGGCGGGCGCTGGCGGGCGAGCGACAGATCGCCAACGTGACGTTCGTCCGCGGCGATGTGGAGCGGCTCGATCTCGCCGACGTCTCGTTCGATCTGGTCACGTCGCGCTACAGCGCCCATCACTATCCCCACCCACAGCGCGCCATGGCCGAGATCTTCCGCGTGCTGCGCCCCGGCGGGCGGCTGCTGCTCGTCGATGTCATTGCCCCGGCGGAGCCGCTCGCAGACACGTTTCTCAATGCGATCGAGCTGCTGCGCGACCCGTCGCACGTCCGCGATTTCTCGCTCGCGCAATGGCGGCAGCTGCTCAGCGATGCCGGGTTCGCCGCAGAGCTGCGCGGTAGCTGGCCGCTCCGGCTGAACTTCACTAGCTGGGTCGAGCGCATGCGGACGCCGCCCGCCACGGTCCATCAGATCCGACGTATGCTCAGCGACGCACCCGCCGAAGTGCAGCAGATCTTGCAGATCGAGGACGACGGCTCATTCAGCGCGCCGACGGTGCTGCTGGCCGCCACCCGCCCGAGCTGAGAGTACCGCTGGCGGGAGCGGCGCGAGGCGGCTAGCGGCGAAGGCCACGAGCGGAGCGATCGAATGAAGCTCGTACTCAGACCACAGCCCGATCTCCAGACTCTGGGAGCCAACGTGGTGGTCGCCGCAATCTATGTTGTCGGCGCGCTGTTAGGGCTGCGGTTCGCAAGCCAGCCAGATAACGTCAGCCCGATCTGGCCGCTGGCCGGCGTGCTGGTGGGGCTCATGGTGCGCTGGGGCGGTCGGATCTGGCCGGGCATTCTGATTGGCGAGCTCGTAATCTCCGGGGTGTACCACGCCCCGCTCGCACAGGCGCTGATCGTCGCGATCGGGTCGACCGTCGAGATCGTGGTGTGTACCGCGCTGGTCTATGGGATCGTCCATCACCCGCCAACCGTCGATCGGCTCGGCAACATACTCGCGCTGGTGGTCGGCGCGGTTATCGGTGCCGGGTGCGGCGCAACTATGGGCACGCTCGCCTTCCTGGTCAGCGACACATCGGGCGGGGTCGCCTCAGGAGTGACGTGGGTTCACTGGTGGGTCGGCGATAGTATTGGGATCGTGGCCCTTGCGCCATTGTTTCTCACGTACCCCCCGCTGACGCGCTACAGCCGGCGGCAGCTGATAGAGGGTGTGCTGCTGCTGCTGACGCTTATGCTACTGACGTACCTGGTATTCGGCGCCCGTCTCTCGTTCGCCTATCTGATCATCCCGCTTATCACCTGGTCGGTGGTGCGCTTCGGCAGCTTCGGCGGTGCGATCAGCGTGCCGCTCGTCGCGCTGATCGCGATTCTCAGGACGGTCAGCGGCAGCGGGCCGTTCGTGCAGGAGACGCTCGAATCATCGCTCTTGTTTTTGCAGATCTTCGTCGCCGCGCTGGCGGTCAGCACGCTTATTTTTAGCGCGATCACCGCCGAGCGCAACTATGCTGCCAGCATCAACCGGATCGCCGCAGCGATCGGCCAGCGCACCGAGCGCCACGATGGCGATGTGCTGCGCGACATGCTGGCTGTCATGCTGCCGACGATCGGCGACTGGGGGATGCTCTGGCTCAATGATGGCGGCGCACACGAGCTGCGCTATGTGTCGGTCGAGCGGGCGGGGCGCGCGGCTAACGATAGCGCCGACGCCCGGATCGCCTGGCTGCGGCCGCAGCTTCAGCTCGCCGCCGAGCGCGGCGTAGCGCTGATCCTCGACGATCTCCCGCGCGCAGCGCTGGCCGCGACCGCCGACCTGCCCCGGTCGCTGGTGGTCGTGCCGCTGGTGGTCAATGGCAGCGCGATCGGGGCGCTGGCGGTCGGCATCGCGCACACCTGGCGGTTTTACCAGCCGATCGATCTGGCGCTCATCGATGATCTGGCGCGCCGAATCGCCGTCGGCATCAAGAATGCGACGCTGCTGCGATCGATGCAGCTCGCCCTAGCCGAGCGCGAGGAGTCGCTGGGGCTGCTCAACCTGCTGATCGAGCACGTGCCCGTCCCGTTCGCGCTGCTGGACCGCGAACTGCGCTTTGTGCGGGTCAACCGGACGCTCGCACAGCTCAACGGCATCTCGATGACCGATCATATCGGCCGCAGCCTGGAAGAGCTGCTGCCGCTTGGCTCGGCCACCGCCGGTCTGCTGCGCCGGGTGCTTGAGACCGAAGAGCCGCTCGTCAACTATGACCTGCCCAACTCAGGCAGGGTCGGGCCGAGCGCGCTGCTGCTCAGCGCCTACCCGATCCCTCGCAGCGGCGAGGTCGTTGGGGTCGGGGTGCTGATCGTCGACCTGACCGAGAAGCGCTCGCTCGAAGCGCGGCTGAGCCAGGCGCAGCGGCTGGAGAGCATCGGGCTGCTGGCGGGTGGGATCGCCCACGATTTCAATAATCTGCTGACGGTGATCAGCTCGTGCGCCGCGCTGCTGCTGGAGGACCTGCCGGTCGACCACCCGAGCCGCCGAGACGCACACGATATCGCCGACGCGGCGCAGCGCGGGAGAAAGCTCACCACGCATCTGCTGGCGGTGGCCAGGCGACAGCAACTGCTGCCGCAGACGGTGGATGTCGCCAGACAAGTGGCCGACACAGTGCTGCTGATGCGGCGGCTCATCACCCCGCAGACAGCGATCGTCAGCGATATCGCCGACGACCTCCCACTGGTCACGATCGACCCGACGCAGTTCGAGCAGGTGCTGCTCAACCTGCTGATCAACGCCCGCGATGCGATCGTCGCGAGCGGGACGATCACGGTGCGCGCGGCGCGCGCTACGCTCGACGACGCCGCGCCGCTCCCCGATCTCCCCGCCGGGGTATACGTCAGTCTGAGCGTTGCGGACACCGGCACCGGTATCCCGCAGGAGCTGCATCAACGGATATTCGAGCCGTTTTTTACCACAAAGCAGGGCCTGGGCAACGGCCTGGGGCTCGCTACAAGCTACGGCATTATCCGGCAGAGCGGCGGCTCCATCATGCTCGAGTCCGAGCTCGGGCGAGGAACGATGTTTACGATCTACCTGCCGGCGGCTGAGACGCTCCCATCGGCGTAAGTGGCGTGTGCGCCTGGCCCCCGCCCGTATCCCGCTTCTTTTCTAAGTCGCTGCGCGCTGGCTCAAAAGCGTGATGTGCGGGGGGCGTAGGGGCCGGGTACCCTCTGGGTGTCCCCGAGATCTTCCCTGTTCTGCTGCAGCACGATCGCTGCGGCAGAACAGGAAACGACGACAGGATTTTTATGGAGCTTTGGCAGTGGGCCATCGCCATCATCGGCGCGACGATGGTCGGCATCTCGAAGACGGGCGTGGCGGGTCTCGGGATCCTGGCGGTGGCGGTCTTCACGCTGGCGCTCCCGGCGCGCGATGCGGTCGGGACGGTGCTGCTGGTGCTGATCGCCGGCGATATCTTCGCCGTCAGCACCTACCGGCGGCAGGCCGACTGGTCGCAGTTGATCAAGCTCTTCCCATGGGCCGCGCTCGGCGTGGTGGTCGGGGCGCTCGCGCTGGGGCGGGTGGACGAGCAGGCGCTGCGCAAGCTGCTCGGCGCGATCCTGGCCGGCCTGGTGGCGTTTCAGCTGGTGCGCCGCGCAGTGGCCCGGCAGCGCCCGGCCGCAGATCAGGCCCCGCAGCGGCGCTGGGTGGCGGCGCTCACCGGCGTGACCGCAGGGTTCACCACGATGGTGGCCAACGCTGCCGGCCCGGTGATGACGATCTATCTGCTCGCCATGGACCTGCCAAAGCTGACGTTCATCGGGACGACCGCCTGGTACTTCTTTGTCATCAATTTGTTCAAGGTACCGTTCAGCGCCTACCTCGGGCTGATCAACGCCGCGTCTGTGCCGGTCAGCCTCGCGCTGATGCCGTTCGCAGTCGTCGGCGGCATCATCGGCCGGCGGGTGGTGGAGAAGATCGACCAGCGCACGTTCGAGAGCATCGCGCTCTGGCTGACGCTGGTCGCCGCCGTCCGCCTGCTGGCAATCTAGCGCGGCCGGTACGCCTGACGCGCCCGAGCACCCGACCCGTCAGGTCGCAGGGAACAATTCCCCGCAGGGCTCGACACCCAAGACCTGACCGGTCTGGCAGCATTACAGCGGCCCGCGCCGCAGGCGGCACGCTTCTTGCGGTCTTTGGCACACGTGAGCCGTGCGCCGGACATCCACCGGCACGTCGGGCTGAAGTCTGGCAGATCGAGGAGGACAGACGATGATCCAGTGTGCAAAATGTGGCAACGACACCCGCACCAGCGGCCTCGTCACCGCCAGCGGCCCGGTGATGCTGGCTGGGACACTCGCGCTCGACCCGCAGCCGATCTCGGCGCAGGTCTGCGCATCGTGCGGCTACATCGAGCTGTACGGTCCGCAGCCGATCGTCGATTTCAGCGTGGCAGTACCGCAGCAGGCCGTCGAGGGCGCTGTGCTCGCGCCGGTCGCCGCCGCATCCACGTAGTCCCGCGTCACCTGCTCGGCTCAGGAGACCATCGCGCCGCCGATCGCACCGCCTCGCGGCAGATCTACGGGCGTCGGGTGGCGACCGCAGCCCCATCGTGCAGCGCGCCGCTCACAGCGCTCCAGCGCATCACCCTGTTCTTGCCCGCTCGCTTGGCCCTGTACTGGGCGCGGTCGGCGCAGTCGATCAGCGCGTCGATAGTGGTGGCGCGTGCATCTGCGGCGCAGGCCACGCCGATACTGCCAGTGATAGAGCACCCTTGCGGAGCGCCGTCGATCGGCAGCGCTAGCGCGGCGCGCACCCGCTCGGCGACCACCGCCGCCGCTTCCTCATCGGCACCGGGCAGCAGCGCCACGATCTCCTCACCGCCGTAGCGGCAGGCGATAGCACCGTCACTGAGCGTCTCGCGCACCCGCTGTCCCACCGCCCGCAGCGCCATATCGCCGACAATGTGCCCGTACGTATCGTTGATCTGCTTGAAGTTGTCGATATCGAGCATCAGCGCCGAGATTGGAAGCCGATCGCTCGCGGCCGCGACGATCAGTTGCTCGGCGCGGTCGAAGAAATGGTAGCGGTTGAGCAGCCGCGTCAGCGCATCGGTGCTGGCGAGATCGCGCGCTGCGGCGAACAGCCTGGCGTTCTGAATAGCGATCGTCGCCTGCTGCGCGAACAGGCTGAGCATCCTGAGATCATCGGCGTCAAATACCCGCTCCAGGTTGACATCGCCGACGCCGAGCACGCCCACGAGCCGGTCGCCGGCCAGCATCGGCACCACCATCCCCGCCATCGGCACGATCCTGGCGTAGTGCGCCGAGCGCCCAGTCCAGCGCTGATAGTTCGTCACCACCAGCGGCTCGCGGGTCAGAGCGACGTGTCCCATCATGCCCTCGCCGAGCTCTAGCCGCGTGCCGCTCCAATCATGGCCCATGTTGTAGCTCATCACAACATTGAGTGCGCGCGCTGACTCATCGTACAGGCTAATCTCGCCCGACGTGGCGCGCAGCAGCGCCACCTGCCGCTCTAGGATTGCCTTGATCAGCTGATCGAGATCGAGGTTGGCGGCGATCTCGGTCAGAGTGGTGCGCAGCGTCTCCAGCTCCGCGACCTGCCGCTGCGCCGCGCTGTGCAGCTGCGCACGGTAGACGGCGATGCTGACGTGCTCGGCGAGCGCCACCATCAGCGTAAGGTCGTCGCTCGTCAGCCTGACCCCGTCGATACTCTCGACGTTGAGCGTGCCGATCACATCGCCGCTACGCGTGAGCAGTGGGACGCAGATTTCCGAGCTGATCCCATCGATCGCGCCGAGAAACTCGGGCTCGGTGCGGACATCCTCGATCAGCACCGGCGTCGCGCTGCGCACCACGCGCCCCGAGACGCCACGGGTGATCGGCACGCGATCGATCACTGAGGCATAGCCGACCTGATGCCGCAGGTGCAGTATCTCGCCCTTGAGCATGTAGACGCTGACCTGGGTGTAGCCGAACACGCTGACGACCGCCTCGACGACGAGCCGAACGATCGTCTGGAGGTCGAGCTCGCTGGCGATCGCGGCGCGCACCTGGCCGAGCAGGTCAAGCTCGCGCGCCTGGCGCTGGGCGGTGAGGTACAGATCGCGCAGCTTCTGCTCGCTGACCCGCAGCGCCGCCTCCGTCGTCCGCCGCTCGGCGAGCTCCCGCTGTGCATCGGCGAACAGGGCGGCTCGATCGATTGCGATCGCCGCGAGCTGGGCGAAGCGAGTGAGCATATCGACGCTCTCCGCCTCGATCGCCTTATCGATGGTATCGAATGAGAGACCGATGACGCCGATCGCCGTCTCGTGGCGCATCAGTGGCACCGCGACAATGGTGTGGAAGTCGAACTGGCTTACCTGTGCCATACGATACCTCCAGGTGGCATAGTTTGGCACAATCATCGGCTGGCCACTCTGCCATACCTTGCCAGATATCCCCTCGCCCAACATGATGGTCCTGCCAGCAAATCCGTAATGACAGCCGATACCGAGCCGTATCTCGAGCAGGTACTCGGTGGGGTGGAGCAGGCAGCCGTAGCCGTGGGTGGTCCCGAGCAGCTGCGCCACGCTCGTGACGATTGTCGTCAGCACATCGTCGACATCGGTGGTGTGCATGAGTCCGATCGCCGTCTGGTGCAGCGCAGTGAGCTCGGCATCGCGCCGGCTCAGCAGAACCTCACCGGAGGCGTCGTGTCGGCGCACCCTCTGGAGCTGCGCCTCAGCTTCAACGACCCGCGCCCGCAGCTCGCCGTTCTCAGCTATCAAATCATCGACCGCGTGTGATGCCATCGACGAGTCCTTTGTGTAGTGCCGGTGCGATGAGGCCATCCTAACAAACAATCGATCGGGGAATATGATCGAACCGCAAGCGATTTGCCGCTAGGTTTGCGTCCTACGCATGTATCGCCCGCCCACGACCGCGCCTCCGCCTAGCGCGGCGGTGCGGCGGTGCGGCCAGCGCGCCGCGCAGCGTAGACGATCACGCCGAGCGCGATGGCCCCGAGCGCGACCAGCGCCAGCAGTTTCTGCGCCGCGCTGGCACCGGAGATGCCGAGCAGTCCGAAGCCCAGGCTCATGGCGTAGTAGAACAGCACGATCTGCCGCGAGCTGAGCCCGATATCGGCCAGCCGGTGGTGCAGGTGGTCGCGCCCGCCGCGCATCGGCGATCGCCCGGCCACCATCCGCGAGACGATCAGCCAGGCGGTGTCCAGCAGCGGCACGCCAAGCACCAGCAGCACCGTCGCCATCTTGGCCCCGCCGATGATCGCCGCCACGCCGAGCAGGTAGCCGAGGTTCTCGGCACCGCCGCCCATAAAGATCTTGGCCGGCGGAAAGTTGAAGATCAGAAACCCAGCGCAGGCACCGGCGATCGCCAGCGGCAGCAGCGCCACGCTCTGCTGCGGTGGCGTGAGCCTGAGCGCGTGCAGCGCCAGCAGCAGCGCAGCGATCAGCGAGACGCCGGATACCAGCCCGTCCACACCATCGGAGAAGTTGATGGTGTTGGACATCCAGCCGATCCAGAAGACCGTCGCCACGATCGCCAGCCACGGGCTGACGGCGTACAGATCTATCTGGCCGATATACGGCGCGTTGAAGGCCGTCAGGACCACCCCGCGCGCCTCGGTCAGCGCCCCGTCTGCTGCGGCGTAGCGCCCCTGGTCCCAGACGAACGGCCCGACGGCGATCAGCGCTGCGGCCACCTGGGTGCAGAACTTGGGCAGCCAGCCGAGCTCGCGTACGTCGTCCAGCCACATCACGCCGCACATCAGCGTGGTGCCGGCCAGCACCAGCCAGACCCGCAGCGTCTCGAAGCCCGAGCGCTCCAGCGCCGGGTCCAGCCGCTCAAGCAGCAGCGTAGTCAGCAGCGCCGCCACGAACCCGGCGTAGATCGCCAGCCCGCCGAGGTTCGAGGTGGGGCGGGCGTGGGTGCGCCGGCCGCCCGGCTGCTGCATCCAGCCCATCCGCGCCGAGAGCCGCATCACCGGCGGGATGAGCAGCGCGGTCACGGCCGTGGCGATGAGAAACGTGGCGAGCAGCGCCAGCGCCGTGAGCAGCGTCATCCGCAATCCTTACAAGCTAGAAGGTGCTCATGCAATTGAAGCTGGGTTACAAAGATATGTCTATCGCAATCCTACGTGCGTTGTACACACGCGAAACGCAGAGCGGGGTTTGGGGCGTAGCCTCCGAGATCTTTCCCCTTTACTCCGCCGATAGGATTGTTATATACTAGCAGAAGATAGCCGCCTTGCCATAATTACCAGATTTATGACAGATTTTCACTTCCAGGAAGCATTTGAATACTACAGTCAACACATAAATAGGCAGGATCGGTTCAGGCTTTTACGAGAACATAAGTTCTCAATTACTGGTAGCATTGCCTCAATCGATTGGGAGTTATTTGGCGCTATACTTACTGGCGATTCCGGCAAGGTAGGATATGGTGCAGATCTTGGTGGCTACGAAGTGAAATCTGCGACAGGTACGGCAAGCTTTGAATATCAGTATCATCTGCATTTTCAAGTAGTACGAGTGGAGGCCGCGATTCGCCTAAATCCTCAAGAACACGAATAAATCCCCAGAATGCCGATGATTCCGAACCTGCAAGCCCCTCACGACTGCCGGCAACAGATGTGTCAGTGCATGGAAATGAGGCGTGCGCTAATGAAGCCATCGGTATTTGATCTGCCTGTATCGTATGGACATCTGCGATATGATAGACGCTGTCGCCAAAGTGATGATTATACATGTTGCTCTTTTTGCGGACTGCAATCGAGCGCAAATATCTCTCTCCATCCCCGAAGCTCAAGCGCATATAGCAAACCTATGTGATTCGTAAACGCGCGAAGCGCAAGCGGGAGTGTGGGGGCGCAGCCCCCACGATCTCCCCTTTCCAACTCACGTAGGATTGCTATAGCGAACAAGGCCGATCCCGGCGAAAAAATCTACGACTGTTTTATCAAACACAGGATTCTCAATCATTGGCGTCTTGCTCCTGAATTCGATAGAAAGGGCCTTCGAGCTTATAGCTGCCCAACTTTTGAATAACGTTGATGGCTACGGAAATGTATCGAGTATCTTGCCCCTTTTCAACGGCGCTAATATTTGGCTGCGATGAACCGATGAGGACAGCGATCTCAGACTGACTCAGTTTCGCCTGAATTCGAAGCTCGCGCGCGAGATGACCTAGTGCTTTGATGTCTAGGTAATCCATCGTAACATCCTCAGTATATATTCATTTTGAATATAAATCAAGATCTTCCAAGAGCCGTCAGCATAGCTGCCGAGTGATTGACTATTGCAATCATACTCAATCGTCAATTGGCAATTGTCGCTACCCCGTGCCGAACTGCCGGTCGCCGGCGTCGCCCAGCCCCGGCACGATATAGCCCTTCTCATTCAGGTGGCTATCGATCGCGGCGAGGTGGATCGGCACGTCTGGGTGCTCGCTCGACAGCTGCGCAACGCCCTCCGGCGCGGCGATCAGCCCGAGAAACTTGATCCGCCGCGCCCCCCATTGCTTCAGGATAGCAACCGCCGCGCACGCCGAGCCGCCGGTGGCGAGCATCGGGTCCAGCACCAGGCACAGGTCGACGTCCACCTGCGGCGGTAGCTTGTTGTAGTAGGTCACCGGCGCCAGCGTCTCGTGGTCGCGGTACAGCCCAAGATGCCAGACGTGGGCCGTCGGCACCATGTCCAAAATCGGGTCGACCATGCCCAGCCCGGCGCGCAGGATCGGCACCAGCCCGATCTGCTCGGCGATCTTATGCCCATCGAACGGCGCGAGCGGGGTGTTGACCTGCCGCAGCCCGAGCGGGAGATCCAGCGTGGCCTCGTAGACCAGGAACTGCGTCAGCTCGTGGACCAGTTCGCGGAACTTTTTGGACTCGGTCTCGGCCCGCCGCAGCAGCGTCAGTTTGTGCAACACCAGCGGGTGCTGCGAGACATGCACCTCAGCCATCCTCTTCCTCTCGGCGGCTAGGCCGCGCTGGTAAACTCGCGCCATAGTTCGGCGAAGCGCTGCGCCGGGTCGCGCCAGTAGCGATCGCCATCGACGGCGGGCGGCGGACTCTGCTCCCGAGCATCCCGCGCCAGGGCTTGCGCAAAGGAGCGTAGTGCCAGGGCGCTCGCTTTCTCGCGCCCGCTGGCGTCCACCAGCCCGCTGGCCCGTGCGCGCTCCGCGCGGTCGAGCGGCGGCGCGCCCCACAGCTCCTGCGGGTAGTCGGCGTAGGCCGACAGCCAGACCCCGGCCGCGCCATCGCGGCGCAGCCGCTCCAGCGCCGCGTCCACGAAGCTGGCCTGCTCGGCCTCGCTGCCGGCGTAGCTCGGCCAGCGCCGGCCGTAGGCATCGGCCTCGCCCCAGCCAGGCGCGTGCGCCGCGAGCGGCATCCCGAGCGCCGTGACGATCGCGCGCCGCCCGGCCAGCCCGGCCGCCAGCGCGTGCAGAAATGCCGCCGGGTCGGTGTGGCGCTTCTGCCCGTCGGCCGGCAGCTCTGGCGGCTCGGCGCAGACGCCCAGCAGATCGGCGGCGGCCAGATCCTCGGGGCGCAGACCATCGGTGCGCAGCGATGCCGCCGAGACCGCTGCGAGCAGCGTTGCACCAGGGGCCGCCCGGCGCAGATCATCGGCGGCGCGCTCCAGCCAGGCGCGCGCCACAGCCCGCTCCGGGCGTACGATCCGCTCGAAGCCCTCGCCGAGCTGCCATGCCCAGGCGGCCGGGTGCGCGCCAAAGTAGCCGGCCACCTCGTCGATCAGGTAGCGCTGCGCCGCCAGCAGCTCAGGGTCATCGAACAGGTTCTCGGCGCGCAGCGGCCGGTAGCGGCCATCGCTCAGGGCCGTGCGGCTGCTAGGCGTGCGCACCACGATCGGCGCCGCCCGGCCGCCTGCGCGGCGCAGCTGCGCCACCACATCCGCGCCGTTGGCCCATAGCGGCAGCTGGAGCACCCCGTCCTGGGCGCAGGGGAACAGCAGCAGCGCCGCGCGCAGCCCGGCCTCGTGCACGGCGTCCAGCGTCCGCTCCAGCGCCCGCAGCGCCGGTGCGCCGATACGCGCCGGGGCCGGCTGGAAATCTTCCCAGGTCAGCGAGAGCCTGACGGTATCGCAGCCGAGCGCTGCGATGTGCAGCAGCTCCTCGCGCACCGCGCCGCCGTCGAAGCGCCGCCACAGCAGCGGCCCGTCGCGCCGCGGCCAGTAGGTCAGGCCGAGCGAGAATGGCGGGGCGCTAGCCAAAATGGATCTCTGAGGAGTCGCCGATGTTGACCTCACGGAAATCGCCGATGACGATCGCGTTATCGCCCACCAGGCTATTCTTGAGCGAGGACGAGCGGATCTCTGCGTCGCGGTTGATGATCGAGTCGCGGATGATCGAGTCCTTGACGATCGCGCCGGCCGCGATCGAGACGTACGGCCCGATGATCGAGCTGGAGACCTCGGCGGTGTCGTCGATATAGACCGGCGGCAGCACGATCGTATCGGTGTTCGGCCCGATGTGCGCCCTGCCGTTCGACAGCAGGTAGCGGTTGGTCTGGAGCAGCGTCTCGGGCTTGCCGCAGTCCTCCCAGACATTCACCGGCTCGGCCACGAACGACGCCCCGTCGTCGATCATCAGTTGGAGCGCGTCGGTCAGGAAGAACTCGCCCTTGGTCTGGATGTTGCGCGCCATCAGCCGCTCGATGGAGCGCATCAGCCACTGCGCGTCCTTGATGTAGTACAGCCCGATCATCGCCAGCCGCGAGCGGTCGTTATCCGGCTTCTCCACCAGCTTGACGATCTGCCCGTTTTCGATGAACGTCACGCCGAAGCGCCGTGGGTCATCGACCTCCTTGACATAGATCGCCCCGTCGGCGTCGAGGCCGGCGAGCTTTGCCAGGTCCGCGTCGAAGATCGTATCGACGAACAGGATGAGCGTCGGCCCGGATACCGCCTCCTTCGCGAGGTAGACGGCGTGGGCCTGGCCCTTGAGCTCGGTCTGCTCGATGAAGCGCGCCGGAAGGCTGTAGGTCTGCTTGACGTAATCTTCGATCTGGTTGCCGAGGTAGCCGGTGATAAAGATCAGTTCGTCGATCGGGAGCTGCGCCAGAGTATCGAGGATATGGCCGAGGATTGGCTTGCCGGCCACGCTGACCAGCGGCTTTGGCTTGCTGTAGGTATGGGGCCGCAGCCGCGTGCCCAGCCCGGCGGTGGGAATAATGACCTTCATGGCATTCTCTCTGGCGCTCGCTGCTCATCGTCGCTCGCCGCCGATTATACCACGCCGTCGCTCGGCGGCCAGCACGCAGACGCACTGCTCGTTGACGCAATGGCGCACGCCGCTCGCTATGACAAACAGACGACGAACCCGGCGCTGCACGCACGTGCATCACTGGGTTCGTCGATCGGACTATCTCCTGGCTCCTTGCCCCTAATCCATCGGCACCTGGTTGAGGATATGGCCATCGATCCGCTGGAAGATCTCGGCGATCGAGTGGCCGGTGATCGTCAGGCCGTGGTTCTTGAGCCCGATGACGGCTCGGCTCGGGTCTGGGGCCTGGCGCACCAGCTCGGCCACCTCGTGGGCCAGCTCGTAACTGCCGCACGGGTAGTTGACCATCGTCGATGGGATGGGCTCGTTCCACCAGGCGTGGATGTGGACGATCGCGCCGACGCTCGGGTGCTCGCGGTAGATCATAAAATGCTCGATAGCGTCCACTGAGACTCGCCGCGGCTCGACGTTGGCCGGCACGCTCAGCGCGATCTGGAGCTTCTCCTGGTCGTAGCCGGTGACGAGTAGGATATCGCGGCCCACCGTCTCAAGCTTGCTCTTATCCACGCCGGAGGCGGACATCCAGAAATGTTCAGGGTTGTGCAGCGCGCGGGCCGAGAGATTGCCGTAGCTCAGCCCGCCGATGCCGTAGAGCAGCTTGACGTGGCGCAGCTCGCGCTCGTTGAGATACTCCTGGATTGGGATAGCGGCCGGCAGCAGCCCCATGCTATCGAGCGTGCGGCCGGCCGCGCCGATCTGCTGCGTCGGGATATCGCCGCCCCACAGCGCCTCGGGCAGATCCGGCACGAACTCGTTGTTGATGACGAGGTGCGAGCAGGCCAGCGGCTGCACCCGCTCATAAATCTGCTCGAAGTAGAGCTGCTCGTCGCCGGTGTGGCGCACCACATAGTGGCCCTGCTCGGGGGTGATGAAGTGGCTCTCCATCGCGCCGTCCTTGCGGGCATTGTAGATGATCATATTCGAGAGCGACTTGACGATCAGCGGGTAGGCGGCCTTCATCAGATCTGGCACGTCGTCCTGGCCCATGAAGACCGTGGCCACGAACGTCCCCTGGCCGCGGCGCTTGATCGGGCGCGGCGCATTGATGGCGCATAGATTGAGCACGAGCCGCACAGGCAGCTCCTGGTCGGCCATGCTGTCGGCGCGGGTGATCACCGCGCCGGGGCGGTAGATATGGCCCTGTCGTTCCAGGGCAGCGCGCAGCCCATCGGCGAACCAGCGCATCTCGTCGCTATCGGGCTCGCCGGCCACGGTGAAGACAATCTGGTCATCGGCGGCGAGCGCCGGGTTCATATACGCATCGGAAGGGTTTGTCACACATCACCTCGCTCTATTGAAACGGTCCAGAAAAGGCGCGGCCCAGAAAAGATTGTGCTCTAGCATACCGCGCTCCGGCCGAATCGTCTAGTGATCTGATCACACGCTGTTATTTGGCCTGCGGCAGCGCGATAAAGCAATCCTATTAGAGTTGTAAAAATGAGGGGATGTTTCGTGGGGACACCCAGAGGGTACCCGGCCCCCACACCCCCGCGTTGCGCTGACGCGCGTTTACAGCTCATTTAGGAATGCTATAGAGCAGTCCGTAACCGTTCAGGGGGTGCGGATGGCTTTGCAAAGCCATCCATGATCATATCTTTTTACACTTTTCGGCCAAAATCGCCGTTTCTCAGCATGGATACACGATTCCGGGAGTGGTTATTTGGCTTACTGGTGCGGTCAGCGATTTGAATACCCCCCTGAACGGTTACACATTGACGATTGACGATTGACTATTTCTCCAGCGCCTCGCGCAGGGTTTGCTCCGGCATCGAGCTAGCGTGCTTGGCCTCGGGGAATGCGTGCGAGC
>JAYUUK010000183.1:0-4707 GCA_043754595.1 Roseiflexaceae bacterium
GACTGCGCCGCGATGCTCTCGGGCTGGATGTGCGCGCCGGCGCGGAACGGGATATCCCACATATTCTCGACGATGATGCCATCGACGCCGCCCTCGACGAGCGCCTCGGTATCGGCCAGCGCGTGGTCGATGATCGTCTGCATGCCGTAGCCGGTGTAGCCAGGCGCGCCGGGAAGCGGCCAGCAGTGGACCATGCCGATCACCGGCTTCGTTGTGGCGAAAATATCGCCCAGGCTATCGATCTGGAGCGAGTCCAGGTGCTGCTTCCACGCGGGTGCCATATGGTGCTCTTTCTACGTATGTGGTTGCTGTATAATACCGCCATGCTCACCAACCGTGAAATCGCCGATGTCTTTCACGCGATCGCCGACACGATGGAGATCCTCGGCGAGGACCGCTTCCGCACCCAAGCCTACCGCCGCGCGGGCGAGGCGCTAAGCGATCTGCCGGCCCCGCTCAGCAGCTACCGCGATCGCGGCGACCTCGCCGATATCCCAGGTGTCGGCAAGGCGATCGCCGATAAGATCGCCGAGCTGCTCGATACCGGCGAGCTCAACTTCTACCTCAAGCTCAAGGCCCGCGTGCCGCCCGGCGTGTTGGAGCTGCTGCGCATCCCCAACATTGGCCCGCGCACCGCCGGCCGGCTCTATCAGGATCTGGGGATCGCCAGCATCGATCAGCTGCGGGTCGCAGCCGAGGACGGCCGTCTGGCGAAGGTGAAGGGCTTCGGTGCCAAAACCATCGCAGGCATTATCGATGGTATCGCCAGCGTTGGCCAGCGCGATACCAGAACGCTGCTGTTCGATGGCCTGCGGGCGGCAGATGGTTTGCTCGAAGCCCTGCGCGCCGCCGATGGCGGCCTGCGCGCCGCCGCCTACGCCGGCAGCCTGCGCCGCGCCCGCCCCACCATCGGCGACATCGACCTGCTGGCGTCTAGCGATGACCCGGCCGCTACCGTCCGCCGCTTCACCACACTGCCGCTGGTGGCCCGCGTCGAGAGCGCCGGCGACGAGAAGTCCTCCGTCATCCTCCACAACGGGCTCCAGGCCGACCTGATCGCGGTGACCCCGGCACGCTGGGGCGCGGCGCTGCTGCACTTCACCGGCTCGCGCGACCATAACATCCGCTTCCGCGAGCTGGCGCTGGCCCGCGGCCTGAGCTTCAGCGAGCACGGATTCGTCGCCGCCGATGCGGCGAGCGGCATCGCCATCCCGCCTTTCTCCACCGAGGAGGAGTGCTACGCCGCCGTCGGGCTGCCGTGGATCGCGCCGGAGCTGCGCGAGGCGAGCGGCGAGATCGAGGCGGCACGCGCCGGCGCGCTGCCCAGGCTCGTCGAGCAATCGCAGCTGCGCGCCGACCTGCACATGCACAGCGTCTGGAGCGATGGCAAAGGCGAGATCCGCGCCATGGCCGAGGCGGCGCGGGCGCGCGGCTACTCGCACATCGCCATGACCGACCACTCGGCATACCTGGGGATCACCAACGGGCTAGATGCGGCACGGCTGGCGGCGCAGCGCAGCGAGATCGCGCAGATCAACGCCGAGTACGCCGCCGCCGGCATCGCGTTCACCATCCTCTGCGGCGTCGAGGTCGATATCTTGCCGGATGGCGCGCTGGCGCTGGACGACGCGACGCTCGCGGCGCTGGATATCGTCGTCGCATCGCCGCACGTCAACCTGCGCCAGCCGGGGAGCGCCGGCACCGAGCGGCTGCTGCGCGCCATCGCCAATCCGCACGTCGATATCATCGGCCACCCGACCGGCCGCCTGATCGGGAGCCGCGAGGGGGCAGAGATCGACATCGACGCCGTCGCCCGCGCCGCAGCCGCCAACGGCACGCTGCTGGAAGTCAACAGCGGCCCAGATAGGCTGGACCTGGACGCGGCGATGGCGCGGCGCGCACTGGAGCTCGGCGCGAACATCAGTATCAACAGCGACGCGCACCACCCCGATAACCTGCCGTGGATCAGGCTCGGGGTGCTCACCGCCAGGCGCGGCTGGGCCGACACCGACCGCGTCGCCAACACCTGGGATCTGCCGCAGCTGCTGGCGTGGCTGGAAACAAGAGAACGCGGGAACCGGGCGAAACGCATGTAAACGCGCGAAGCGGGGGTTTGGGGGCCGGGTACCCTCTGGGTGTCCCCACGATTATCCTTTTCTCCTCTCATAGGACGATGCTATGCCAACACTGTTCACACGGATCATTGCGGGGGAGATCCCGGCGGCCAAGGTCTATGAGGACGCGCTGACCTTCGCCTTCTTGGATATCGCGCCAGCGAGCCGCGGCCACACGCTGGTGGTCTGCAAGGCCGAGCACCCGGATCTGCTCGCCGTCCCGCCCGAGACCCTCGCCGCCGTCCACATCGCGGCGCAGCGGGTGGCGCGGGCGCTGACCGCCGTGCTCGCGCCGGATGGTATCAACATCGTGCAGAACAACGGCGCCGCCGCCGGGCAGAGCGTGTTTCACTATCACGTCCACGTCATCCCGCGCTGGCAGGGCGACGGCGCGCTGCCGCTGTGGACGCCGGGGAGCGCGGCGGCCGATGACCTGAGCGCGCTGGCCGCCGGGCTGCGCGCCACACTGTAAAGGAGACATTCATGGCCAACGAGACCATCAGCCGCGAGCGCGGCGGCGCCGAGACCAGCTACGCCAGGCGCAGCGCGCTCTCGGCGATCATGATCCTGTTTCTGGTGCTGCTGATCCTGCTGCTGTTCGCCGCCGCCACCGAGCGGACCGATATCATCAGGCTGGCCTCGGCCGCCGCCGGGGCGATCTAGCGTGGAGCGGCGCGATGCTGCTGCGGCCCCGTGGCTGGCGAGCGAGCTCGGGGTGGACTGGCTGTACATCTTCTGGTTCGCCAGCGGGGCGACAGCCGATATGCCGGCGCCGCAGCGCGAGCGCACGCTGGTGGCCTTCCGCAGCGCAGACGCCGCCATGACCTTCGCCCAGGCCAACGGCATGACCGGCCACGCCGTGCCGGCTCGAGTCCGGCAGCTCGCGCCGGAGCAACTGGTGGCGGCGGTCCTGGCCAACGACTCGATCGCCGCGCTGCTGATCGCAGACGATGACCAGGCGGGGGCGACCGCCGGGGCGCTGCCGCGCGGTCGGCGCATCGAGCGGGCTGCGATCGCGGCGCGATCGCAGCCGGAGCGGTCGTAGCGGCGGACAGCACGGCGAGGTGCGGGCGGGGCGCAGCACGCTGGAGACGCTCGCGAGATGGCCCGTTTCGCACGCGCGATGCCCGGTGCGCTCCCGCCGGGCCAGAACAGGTACAGGAAGGGTTGCCTTCTGGCTCCTGACTACTGGCTTCTAGCTTCTATCATAGGAGAGCGACCCAATGAGCAGCCGTTTTGACGAGTTGCGGATCTTCACCGGGAGCGGGAACCCGGCGCTGGCGCATGCGGTGGCCAAGCGGCTCGGCGTCCCGATCGGCGATGCGACCGTCACGCGGTTCTCGAACGAGAACATCTTCGTGCGGCTCAACGAGAGCGTGCGCGAGAAAGACGTGTTCGTGGTGCAGTCGCTGGCGATGCCGCTGAGCGACAACATTATGGAACTGCTGATCCTGCTGGACGCCTGCCGCCGCGCCTCGGCCGGGCGGGTCACCGCCGTTGTGCCGTTCTACGCCTACGGCCGGACGGACAAGCGCGACCAGCCGAGGGTGCCGATCACGGCGCGGCTGCTGGCCGACATGATCCAGGTGGCCGGCGCGCAGCAGGTGATCACGCTCGACCTGCACGCTGGGCAGATCCAGGGCTTCTTCTCCATCCCGGTGGACGAGCTGAGCGCGATGACGCTGATGGTCAAGTATTTTAGCGACAAAAACTGGAGCGACGCGGTGGTCGTCTCGCCCGACCTGGGGTTCGTCAAGCGGGCGCGCAACTTCGCCGAGCAGCTCGGCGCGCCGCTGGCGATCGTGGAGAAGCGCCGCAGCCGCGACGGCGTCGAGGCGCTCTCGCTGATCGGCGATGTGGCGGGGCAGCGCTGCATCCTGGTGGACGACGAGATCAACACCGGGTCGTCGATGGTCGAGGCGGCGACGCTGCTGGCATCGCGCGGGGCAAAGGATATCGTGGCCGCCTCGGTCCACGCCATCCTGGCCGGCGACGCCGTGGAGCGGATCAAGCGCAGCCCGATCTCCGAGCTGGTGGTGACAGACTCGCTGCCGCACGCCGCCGAGAAGCCGTGGCCCGGTCTGAAGATCCTGAGCGTCGCGCCGCTGCTGGCCGAGGTGGTGCAGCGCATCCACAGTGGCGTCTCGGTGGATACGATCTTCAGCCGCAAGAACATGACGCTGGGGTAATGGATTGACAATCGTCAATCGTCAATTCACCAGGGTGTGCGATCAGTCCTCGCCAGGCGCGCCGGCCATGATCACCGCCACCGGCCGCAGCCGCGCCAGCCGCTCAATCAGCCCTGCGGACAGCTGGATGCTCATCACCCGCTCGATATCCTTGTACGCCAGCGGCGACTCATCGACGCTGACGCCCTCGACCAGCACATCGCGCTCGCTGAGCAGCCGCTGGACATCCTTGGGGCTAATCGTCGCCTTGGCCTGGGTGCGGCTGCTGCGCCGCCCGGCCCCGTGGGACGAGCTATCGAGCGCCGCCGCATTGCCGAGCCCGGCGACGATGTAGGATGATGTGCCCATGCTGCCGGGGATGACGCCGACCTCGCCGCGCCCGGCGGGCGTCGCGCCCTTGCGGT
>JAYUUK010000184.1:0-4706 GCA_043754595.1 Roseiflexaceae bacterium
GGGGGGGGGGGACATTAGCCCCCCCCCCCCGCGTGCATCACACTCCAGTTCGACAGCGCCGCCCTAGCGCGCCGCCTTGAGTACATCGAGCAGACGCGCCACCTCGCTGGTGTCGATCGGGTCGCCGCAGCAGAGGCAATCTTTCGCGTAGTTCTCGGCCACAAGCGTGTTGAGGCTCCCGACCGACGCCTTGATCGCGGCGAGCTGCGTCACGATTTCGCGGCAATCGCGATTCTCCTCTACCATGCGATGGATACCGCGCACCTGACCCTCAATACGACGCAGCCGCAGCAGGACATCGGTGCGCACGGGACCCACGATGGTGCGCTGCGCTTCTGGCTGATCCATTACTATTCCTCTCGGCGCGCTAGGCCTTGATAACGGCCTCGAACGCCTCTTTGAGCATTCGTTTCGGGCCAGCACCCTGGATGCGATGCACCTCTTTGCCGCCCTTGAAGAAAATCATCGTCGGGATGGCCATCACGCCGAACTTGCTCATCCACTCCTGATCATTGTCTGTATTCACCTTCGCGACGGTCAGCTTGCCGTCGAACTCGGTGGCCAGCTCGTCCAGGATCGGCGCGACGGCGCGACACGGGCCACACCACGGCGCCCAGAAATCCACAACGACCGGAATATCTGATTTGATCACCTGCGCCTCAAAGGTGCTGTCGGTGACAGGGACTGGCTTACTCATCATCGTCTCCTTGCCGTAATGGCGTTACTACATACCCCCCTGGGGTGTCTAATAGTATACGTCCTTTTTGTGCGGTTGTCAATGATTGGGATAGGAAAGGGTGGATCTCGGGGGCTGCGCCCCCAAACCCCCGCAGTGGGCTGCGCGAGCGAATGGGAGGCGCAGCTCCGCTGCCGTAGGCATTGCGGGGCGTGGGGGCGCAGCCCTCGCCGATTCCCTCCCCCCGTAGGCGAGCGGGGGCGTGGGGGCGCAGCCCTCGCCGATCTCCATCCCTTTAAAATCGTAGTATACTCGGCTAGCAGAAGAAATAGAAAATATTATGTCAATACACGAAGGAATGGCATGAAGCTCATTCTCCCGCTCCCGATCCAGGATCTCTTCACCAAATGTGTGCCCGACCTGGAGTCATACGATGTCGTCTGGTTCGACCAGGCTGGCGTGCCGCAAGGCGATGTCAGCGGCGCCGATATCTACTTTCGCTGGTGGACGCCACGCCCAGCCTTCGTCCAGACGCTGCGCGACGCGCCGAGCATCCGCTGGGTCCACACCGCCAGCGCCGGCGTCGAGCATCTGATGCTGCCAGAGATCTTGGAGCGCGAGCAGCTGACGCTAACCAACTCGGCCGGCGCGCACGCTATCCCGATCGCCGAGTTTGTACTCCTCTACATCCTGACCCACGTCAAGCGCGCATTTTGGCTCAAAGGCCTGCCGCCGAGCGAGTGGGAGACGCCCCACGGCACCGATCTCGGCGAACTGACCGACACCACGATCCTGGTGATCGGGATGGGACAGATCGGCCAGGAGATCGCCAACCGCGCCAAGAGCTTTGGGATGCGCGTGATCGGCAGCCGCAGACGCCCGCGCGAGATGCCAAACGTCGATCTCGTGGTGGGCGAGGACGGTTGGCGCGAGCTGCTGCCGCAGGCCGACTTCGTGGTGGTTGCCGCCCCGCTGACCGAAGCCACACGCGGCATGGTCGACGCCGACGCCGTGGCGCGGATGAAGCAGGGCAGCTACCTGATCAATATCGCCCGCGGGCAGATCGTCCAGAACGACGCGCTACTCGCCGGGCTGACGAGCGGCAGGCTAGCCGGCGCTGGGCTCGACGCGCTCGACCCGGAGCCGCTCCCCGATGGCCACCCGCTGTGGCAGATGCCCAACGTCTGGGTGACGCCACACATCACCTACTCGTCGCCGCGCACCCGCGAGCGCATGGTAGAAATTTTTGCAGACAACCTGGTGCGCTACCGCGCTGGCCAGCCGCTGGTCAATATCGTCGATAAGCAGGCAGGGTACTGATAGCAATGAGCGTGCAATGTTGACACCAAAGCCAACCGCAGGCGATACCGCCTGGTTCACCCACGACCGTTTTGGGATGTTCATTCACTGGGGGCTCTACGCGCTGCCAGCGCGCCACGAGTGGGTCAAGAGTCGCGAGTTGATCGACGACGGGCGCTACGACCGCTACTTCGCCCACTTCGACCCTGACCTGTACGACCCGGTGGCGTGGGCGGCGGCGGCCAAGGCGGCCGGCATGAAATACGTGGTGCTGACCGCCAAGCACCACGAGGGCTTCTGCCTGTGGGATACCCAGCAGACCGACTACAAGGCCACCACTACGCCGGCCGGGCGCGATCTGCTGCGGCCGTTCATCGATGCGTTTCGCGCCGCTGGGCTCAGGGTCGGGCTCTACTACTCGATCATCGACTGGCACCACCCCGACTTCCCGATCGATGTGTTTCACCCGCTGCGCGACCGCGAGGACGCTGCGGCGCTCAACGCCGACCGCGATGTGCGCCGCTACGCCGACTATATGCGGCGCCAGGTGACCGAGCTGCTCAGCGACTACGGCGAGATCGCGACTCTCTGGTTCGACTTCTCTTACCCCGACCGCAGCTACAAGGGGCTGCCGGGCAAAGGCCGTGCCGACTGGGAGAGCGAGGCGCTGCTGGCGCTAGTGCGCGAGCTCCAGCCGACGATCATGGTCAATAATCGGCTCGATCTGCCAGATGTGCCGGCCGACTTCCACACGCCAGAGCAGTTTCAGCCGCGCGAGTGGGTGCGGGTGAACGGCGAGCCGGTGGTCTGGGAGACCTGCCAGACGTTCTCTGGCTCGTGGGGCTACCACCGCGATGAGCAGACCTGGAAAAGTGCAGCGCAGCTCATCGAGATGCTGGTCAACTCGGTGGCGTGCGGCGGCAACCTGCTGATGAACGTCGGGCCGACGGCGCGCGGGACCTTTGACGATCGGGCGCTGGCGGCGCTACAGGTCTACGCCGAGTGGATGCGGCTCCACAGCCGCGCAATTTATGGCTGCACCCAGAGCGAATTCGCCGCGCCGCCAGACTGCCGCCTCACGCAGAGCGGCGACCGGCTCTACCTGCATATCTTCAGCTGGCCGTTCCGCCACCTGCACCTCGATGGGTTCGCCGGCAAGGTCGCCTACGCACAGCTGCTCAGCGACGGCAGCGAGATCGGGCTGCTCGAACCGGGTAAGCACAGCGAGTGGAGCATCGCCGAGACCGGCGGGCAGACGCTCACGCTCGACCTGCCGGTTGTGCGGCCGAACGTGGCGGTGCCGGTGATCGAGCTGTTTCTGCGCTGATTGGCCGCGAGGATCCTACGATGTGCGCTGAAACGATGCTGGCAGCAGCGAGAACCAGGCCCCGATCGCCTCGGCGATCGGTCTGGCGGAGGCGCAGTGAGCCAGCCTAGTCGCCCATACTCTCCGCTCGTACCCCAAATGCTAGCGCTCTGGCTGCTGACGCTGCTCTGCGGCTGCGCGCAGCCTGCGCCGCAGCCCGCAGCGGACCCGAGCAGCCCGCCGCCCCCGGCGACGAGCGCGCCGCAGCCCGCCGCCCAGGGGGCGCAGCCGAACCCGACGCAGCCTGCTGTGGCCACGGTGACGAGCGCCACTGCGAGCGCGCCCACCGCCGCGCCGACAACAGCCGCCGCTCCAACCAACGCATCCACCGCCGCGCCGATCAGCGTCTGGCTGGCCGCCCCAGAGGATCGCAGCGCAGCGATGGCGGCCTGGCTCGCGGCGACAGCGCGCGCCGGCGGCATCGAGCTGCGAGTGACGGCCATGAGCTCCGATGGGCTGGTGGCGCGGATGGCGGCGCTCAAACTCGGCGGCGACGCCCCACCAGACGCGATCGTCGGGTCGGAGGATGACCTGGCGCTGCTCCAGCACGATGGCGCGATCGTGCCGCTCGGCGGCGGGCCGCCAGACAGCGCGCTGCTCCCCGCCACCGTGATCGGCGCGACACGAGACGGGGTGCGCTGGGGCGTGCCCCTGGCAGCGCGCGGCGGGCTGCTGCTATTTGGCAATCGGCGCTTCGTCGCGGCGCTGCCCGCCACCACCGACGCCCTGATCGCCGATGCCAGGCGGCAGGTGAACGACGAGCACTACGGGCTAGTGGCGGGCTGGGCTGAGGCGCGCTGGTTCGCCGCCTACGTCCACGGCTTTGGCGGCGCGCTCTACGACGCGAGCGGGACGCCGACGCTTGACACGCCAGCGGTCCGATCGGCGATCGACCTGCTGCGGGCGATGCGCACGGCCGGCCCGCCGCCGCCATCGAGCTATGCCCAGGGCAACCGGCTGTTTCGGCGCGGCGGCGCAGCCTACGCGCTGGACGGCGATTGGGCACTGACCGGCTACCGCGACTATACCGACACCCTCGACCTGATCGTCGCCCCGCTGCCGCAGGTCGACGCCACCGGCCGCGCCATGGTTGGGCCGCTCGGCGGCTACTATCTCATGCTCAGCCAGCAGACCGACGCGGCGCGGGCGCAGACGGTGATGCGGCTCGGCGAATTGCTGAGCGCGACTGCGGCGCAGCGCGCGCTGGCCAGCGATGCCCAGCTGCTCCCGGCGCAGCGCACGCTGCTCGCCGACGTGGCGGTGCTCGGCAACCCAGCGCTGGCGGCGCTAGCACAGAGCGCGCTGGAGGCTCCAGGCATACCGCCGCGTGACGGCGTGCGCTGCGCATGGGCGGCGGTGAGCGCG
>JAYUUK010000185.1:0-14271 GCA_043754595.1 Roseiflexaceae bacterium
GTCACCGTGTGCGACATCGCCCGCGAGGCGTGTACCGTCTGGCAGCGGGCGAGCACAAGGCTCCACTGGAGCATCGCTGACCCCGTGGCTGTGGTGGACGCCGACGAGCAGCTCGCGGCGTTCCGTGCCACCCGCGATGCGCTGCGACAGCGAGTGATCGGGCTGCTCCAGCTGTTATATTGACAACCTTCAATATATTGGCTATTATGCGATCGAAGGAGCGCTGATACGTGCGAGCCCACTATACCGAGCGACACCCGTGACCCTCGGCCCCCGTGCCTGCCAATCTCGCTGTCTCCCTGGTGCTACCTATGCTCCGTCGTCCGATCTACTACGGCTGGCCCATGCTTATCGGCGTCTCGGTGGCGCAGGTTGTCTCATGGGGCACGCTCTACTATGCCTTCAGCGTCTTCGTCGCGCCGATGCACACCGAGCTCGGCTGGACCACCGTCGAGCTGACCGGGGCATACTCGCTGGCGCTGCTCTGCTCAGGGCTGGCCGCCGTGCCGGTCGGCCGCTGGGTGGATAAGCACGGCACGCGCGCGCTGATGACCGCCGGCTCGCTCGCCGGCGCGCTGCTGGTGGTCGCTTGGTCGCAGGTGCGCAGCCTGCCGAGCTTCTATCTGCTCATGGCGGGTGTCGGCGTCGTCTCGGCTGCGGTGCTCTACGAGCCGGCCTTCGCGATCGTGGCCATCTGGTTCCGCCGACTGCGCGGCAGGGCGCTGACGCTGCTGACGTTCTTCGGCGCGTTCGCCAGCTTCATCTTCATCCCGCTAAGCACATGGCTGGTCACCGCCTCCGGCTGGCGCGGCGCGCTGCTCGCACTGGCCGGAATCCTGGCGGGCGTGACGCTCCCTATTCACGCGCTGCTGCTGCGCAGCCGCCCGGCCGCCATCGGCCTGCTGGTCGACGGTGATGTGGCGGCGCGCTCGATCGCCGAGCGACCGACCGAGGAGCGCAGCGCCACGCCACAGGCGGCGCTGCGCGAGCCGCGCTTCTGGCTGCTCACCGCTGCATTCGGCGCGAGCGCCTTCGCCAGCGTCACGATGACGGTGCATCTCATTCCCTATCTGATCGGCCGCGGCCACAGCGCCAGCTTCGCCGCCACGGTGGCCGGGCTGTTCGGGCTGACGTCGCTGCTGGGACGCATGACCATTGGGCCGCTGGCTGAGCGCATCGCGCGGCGCTGGGTGACCGCCGGGCTGATCGGGATGCAGGTTGCGGGGATGCTCGCGCTCGCCATCGCCGGCGATTCTGCGGCCGGGGCGCTGCTCTACGTCGCGCTGTTCGGTGCCGGCGCGGGCACACTGACGATCCTGCGCGCCGCGCTGCTCGCCGAGCACTACGGCCCGGCGAACTATGGGACGATCAACGGGGCGCAGAACCTGGCGCTCACCGGGGCGCGGGCGCTCGCGCCCGTCGGGGCTTGGCTGCTGGCGGCGGCGCTCGGCGGCTATGCGGCGCTGCTGTGGGGGCTGGCATGCCTGCTGCTCGGCGGCACGTGCGCAGTGCTGCTGACGCGCGATCCGACGCCTGCACCCGAACTGGACGCCAGGTCGCGCCCCGTTTAGGCCGACGCGCTCCCGTCAGGGCTGACGATGACCACCGTGTAGCCGTCCAGATCGCGCAGCCACAGCTCCCAGTGGTTCGGGCCGCCATCGCCGTCTGGCGGGTTGCGATGGCGCGGCAGCACCACTTCGGCGCCGAGCTCCACGGCGCGCTCCGCCGCCGCCTCGAAGTCATCGAGCTCGAACCACAGCAGCACCCCGTTGCCATATGGCCGGTCGCTCGCATCGCCGATCGGTCCGTGGTGATGCGCCATGGCGAAGCTGTGCAGCTGCAGCACCAGCGCGCCTTCTACCTCAAGCCGCTCGTACTCGCGCCCGCCATGAGCGCTACGGCACCCGAGTAGCCGCTGATACCAGCGGCTGCTCGCCTCGACATCATGTACCGCGATCATGGGTTGTGGGCGCATCGCTGAACCTCCATCCGTATGCGCAGCGCGCCATCCGCCCGCCGCATCTCACCCATCGCCGCCGCTGTCGGCGCGCCCAGAGCTCGATCCACTTCGCTCCAAGTATAGCGCATGGCGAACAGATGTTCAAGTGGCGCGCCGGCGAACGACACACCGCCGACGCAGACCCTGCGTCGGCGGTGTCTGAGCTTCTCTTTGGAGCGCTGGCTGCTGACCGGCGCGGCATCAGATCAGCGCCAGACGCGCCGCTGCGTCGCCGCGCTCATCGGCTCGGCCGACTCGCTTTCGGATTGCGCGATCGGCACATACACCTGATAGATCGGTCGGTCATCGCTGATGGTCACCACCGCGCTCGCCGGCGTCCCAAGCGCTGCCACGCTCGGCGCGCTCAGATTCACGCTGAAGGTCTCGCCGGCGTCGATCACCTGGTCTGGCAGCACAGCGATGCTGATCGTCTTGCTGGTTTGTCCAGGGGCGAAGGTCAGCGTCCCGCTCGTCGCCGTATAATCGCTCCCCGCCCGCGCCGTGCCATCTGCGGTAGCGTACGCCACGGTCGCGGTCATCACATCCGCCTGGTTGAGCGTGACCGTGACAAGCGCGGTCCCGCGGATCTCGCTGCCGCTGTACGTCGCCGCGATCAACGCCACCAGCGGGTCATTGGACCTGATCGTCAGCGTCGCGGTCTGGGCGATGCCCGGCCCGGAGAGCACCACATCGAAGGTCTCGTCCGGCTCGCTCGCGGTGTCATCAATGATCGGCACATTGAACGTCTGGCTGCCACTTGTGAGCAGCACCGTCCCGCTCATCGCGGTGTAGTCTGCGCCGGCCGTGGCGCTGCCGCCGCCGGTGGCGTAGCTGGCAATCAGCGGCACGGCCGTCCCCTCGCTGACGGTCAGCGTGCTGGTGGTGAGCGTAGATCGCATCGGCTCGGACCAGGCGACGAAGCCGCCGATCGCGGCAGTCCCGCTACCGATCGTGCCGAGGCTGGTCACCGCGCCAGTCGCGAGATCGATGCGGTACAGCCCGCTGTCGCCGCCGATGGTGAGCGCCGCGTAGCCGCTGCCGCTGGTGGCAAAGCCCGAGGTGGCGGTGCTCGCACCGGGCGGGATATCGAAGCCGACGGCGCCGGTGATGTTGAGCGGCACCCCGCCGAGCGTCAGCGGAAGCAGGCCACTCTGGACGCCGTTGTTCGGCTGGGCCTGGATGAACAACGCGTTGCTCGCCGAGTCGATGGTATAAAGCGTGGTCGCGCTCGCCCCAGAGTAGTTGTTGGTGTACGCTGCGCCGGCGATCCCGATCGGGTTGGCACCGAAGGCCAGCGGCACATCGGTGTTTACCCCAGTCACCGAGCCGACCGCTGCGCCAAGATCGCCATCGATGGGTGCGCCGCTGATGGGATTGACGCGGAAGTTGAGGCCGGTCTCAGTCGTGACCCGCAGCCGGTCCACCTGCGGGTTGATGTCCACACCGTACCCGCTCCCCGCCGGGTCGGGAAAGTCGATCGGGTTGCCGCCGCTATCGACGAATGCGATCCCGCCACTGGTGCCGATCGCCGTGGCAGCTCCATTCTGCGGGTCGAGCCGATAGAGCGTGCCGTTGTTGTTCAGCGCATTGATGCCGAGGCCGATCAGCTGGCCGCTGGCCGGGCGTCCATCGATGCCGACGAGCGTCTCGCCGGTGGTGATGCCGGTGATCGAGGCGTTGGTCGTCGTGCCGGGCGTATCGAGCGCGAAGCGCGTGAGCGAATTGCCGTCAGCGCTGAGCATGGTGCCGACCGGCAGCGGCTGCCAGACCGCCAGACTATCCACGCTCGGGATAGTGCCGAGGAACGTCGCTGCAGCGGTGGTGAGGTCGATAGTGTACAATCCCGTCGTCCCACCCACCGCCAGCGTCGCATAGCCGATACCGCTCGCCACAGCGCTAGAGGTCGAGACATTCACCCCTGGCGCGATGTCGAAGCCGACCTTGTTGCTGAAGTCTAGCGACGCCCCGCCAAGCGTGACGGGCTGCCCGGTGGTCTGCGTGCCGGCGTTCGGCGGGTTTTGGATGAACAGGCTATTGCTGGTGGGGTCCAAGCTGTAGAGCGTCGTCACCGTCACGTTCGGCTGGCTGTTGGTGTACGCCGCCGCCACCACAATGGTGGTCCCGCCGTTGACCGCCCCGTCCATATTGAGGCCGGCCACGCTGCCGGACGCACCGCCCAGATCGCCGTCGATGAAGCTGCCAGTATTGGGGTTCATGCGGAAATTCTGGCCAGAGTCGGTCACCACCCGCAGCCGGTCGACCGCCGGGTTGAAGTCCATGGCGATCTGTGTTCCAGAGACTGGCTGCGGGCCGCCGCCGGCATCGACGAAGCTGCCAGATGTGCCGACCGCATTCGCCAGGCCGCTGATCGGCGAGATGACGTAGAGCCGCACCGTACCATCGCCGCTGTTGAAGCCCAGACCGTAAAGCATCCCATTCTGCGGCCGCACATCGATATCCACCAGCGTATCGCCGGCGGTGATGCCGGTGAGCCCGATCGGGGTACTCAGCGTGCCGGGTAGCGCCGAGGTCAGCCCGTATAAGTTCGAGCCGCTGAGCACGATGAACGATGTGGTCGAAGCGGAGGCAGCGAGCGTCGACCGCGCACCCCCGTGGAGCGAAGCTGACCGATGAGCAGCGCGATGATGGCGGACAGACGGGCGACGCGACCGTGCGATAGGTGCATAATTCCTCTTCAAATATAGAGAGCGGATAGACCGAGCGCGAGTTGAAGATACGATCATTTTACGCTTCAACACAACCAGACGAGCGCAGCGAAACCATCACAAAACGGTAGCGAAGGCGCAGTATCAATCTTTTTGGCGCACCACCCAGCCCTCGATCAGCCCATACGGCTCGCTAGTGGCCTGAAAGATCTCGTTATTGTTGGCCAGCCCGAAGCGCGCGAGGTCGTAGCGCAGGTGGTGCTTGTTGGGGAACGAGAGAAAGATTCGTTCGATCTGCGGCACCCGCTCCAGCACCGCGCGGCCGATCTGGTGCAGCGTGAACTGCATCGAAGGGCTGTAATGGTCGGTGAAGGTGGACAGGATCGTCTCGTAGGCGTCCTGCCACGCCGCGTTGTAATCCAGCGCGTCCAGCTCGGCGGGCGCGTAGTCCCAGCGGGCGGTTACGCTCGTGGCCAGGATGCGGTCGTCGGTATCCGGCAGCGTGGTCAGATCGTCGCGGTAGAACTGCTCCCAGCCGCTCTGGGTGGTCTTCAGCAACAACATATCGCGCAGCCCGGCGGTCACCCGCCGCCCGCTCTGGTCGAAGCTGACCATCGCCGTGCGCTCGCCGCTCTCGCGCACGAAGCTGTGGGGGTGCTCGACGCCAGCCACCGCGATCCGCCGCCAGGGGAACGAGGCGATATCGATCGTGGCACCGCTGACCGTCGGGCCGCGGGTCACGAAGTGCTCGGCCAGCGCCAGCCCGAAGGCCTCGATACTGTCGAGCGGGTGGGTCTTGGCGAAGGCGTAGACCGTGTTGCGCATCGTGTCGGTGGCCAGCAGCGCGGTGTTATCGCCGTCGAGGTGGGCGGCCGCGAAATTGCCGGCGAGCGCCACGGCCACATCGAGGTCGATCAGCTCGTGGCGCTCGCTGTCGCGCCTGACCTTGACGAGCCGCACGCCAGATTTACCGTAGGTTGTCGGGCCGAGCGCGATTGGCATTGTTTCTTTCTTTCGTGTTGGCGCTGCGCTATGACATCCCAGCTTCGCGTCTCGGGCGCTGCCGCTCGGGCTGGGCGTTAGTATGGGCGAAGCGAGCGCGCATGGATCGCCTGACCGCGAGCTGGTGGCGGCGCGTGCTCCTTGCTCCGTCCGGCTACTCCGTGCTCCACGTCCCGGTCACGTCGTCGCTCCCCCGCCCGCGATCAGCAGCAGGTCGTTGACGTTGGTGAGCGTCGGCCCTGGGCGCAGCAGATCGCCGAGCGCGTCGAAGAAGGCGTAGGAGTCATTGCTGGCCAGCGCAGCGTCGGCGTCCAGTCCGAGCGCCAGCGCCCGCCCGAGCGTCTCGCCGGTGGCCACCGCTCCGGCCGCGTCGGTCGGGCCATCGCCGCCGTCGGTGGCCAGCGCGATCAGCGCCACGTCGCGCAGCCCGGCCAGCCCCCCCGCAGCGCCCAGCGCCAGCTCCTGGTTACGCCCGCCGCGCCCACCGCCGCGCAGCGTCACGGTGGTCTCGCCGCCAGCGATGAGCAGCCACGGCGTCCCGTCGCCGCGCAGCGCCCGCTCGCGCGCCAGCGACGCCGCCACCCGCCCCACCTCGCGCGCCTCGCCCTCTAAGTAGGTCGTCAACAGCTGCGTCGCGAAGCCGCAGCGCCGCCCCGCCGCCGCCGCCGCCTCGGCCGCGTGGGCGTTGCTGGCGATCACGGTCGCCTGGACCGACCCCCACAGCCGATCGTCGGGCTTGGGAGTCTCGGGCAGCCCACCGGCCGCGCCGCGCCGCAGGTGGGCGAAGACCGCCGGGATCGCCGCGCCAATGCCGTAGCGCTCCACCACTGCCAGCGCATCGGCGTAGGTGCTCGGGTCGGGCGAGACCGGCCCGGAGCCGATCACATCGAGCGGCGAGCCGACCACATCGGAGATGACCAGCGCCGCAACCCGCGCCGGCACCGCCAGCCTGGCGAGCTGCCCGCCGAACAGCTGTGTGGTGTGCTTGCGCAGCGCATTGATCTCGCCGATGCTCGCGCCGCACGCGAGCAGCGCGCCAGTCATGCCGCGCAGATCCTCCAGCGTCAGCCCGGCTGCCGGCAGCGTCAGCAGCGCCGAGCCGCCGCCAGAGACCAGCGCCAGCACGAGATCGCGTGCGTCCAGCCCCACCAGTAGCCGCGCCAGATCGGCGGCGCCGGCCACACCGCGCGCGTCGGGGATGGGGTGGGCTGCCTCGCGCAGCGCGATCGCCCCGGTGGTTGCATCGCCGATGTGGCCATCTTTGACGATCACCAGCCCCGCGCTCACCTGCTCACCAACGATCCGCGCGGCTGCGGCGGCCATCGGCGCGCCAGCCTTGCCGGCCCCGACCACGATCGCCCGCCGCACGCTGGCGTAGCGCACCCCGGCCACCACGACCGCATCGCCTTCGACGGCAAGATTGGCGGCCACGGCGGCCCCCGGGTCGGCGGCATTGAGCGCGGCGGCCATGATCGACGCGAGCTCGCCGCCGCGCGGGTGGGCGACGAGCGAGGCGGTCAGCAGCCGGTCCGGCGCGATCATCGCACTTCGCCCAGCACCCGCGCCACCCGCGACAGCGCCTCGGCGACGTAGCCGCGCTCCAGCCCGTGTGTGATCCGCAGGTAGCCCTCTAGCCCGAAGCACGCGCCGGGAGCCACCAGCACATCGGCCTCGGCGCGGATGCGCTCGGCCAGCTCGACCGAAGGCACATCTGGTAGGTAGCGCACGAACGCCAGCGCCGTGGCATCTGGCGGCGTCACCATCACGAGATCGGGGAAGCGCGCCGCCCAGTCCGCCACCAGCTTCCACCCGCCGCGGATCAGCGCCCGCTGCCGCCCGAGCAGCATAACGCGGGTCTCCGGCACCAGCGCCGCCTCGCCGCACAGCATGGCGTGGGCCGAGGCGGCGATCGTGGCGTACTCGTGCCGACGCCACAGCTCCTCGACCAGATCGCGAGGCGCGAGCAGCCAGCCGAGCCGCAGCCCGCTCAGCCCGTAGGCTTTGGAGAAACTGTTGACGACGATCGCCCGCTCGTAGCTGCCCCAGAACGAGGGCGTCTCGGCCTCGCCGACTCGCTCCGCCCCGCGGTAGACCTCATCGGCCAGCAGCCACGCGCCGCAGCCGCGCGCGATCGCCACGATCGCCGCGCGCTCATCGTCGGTCAGCACCACGCCGGTAGGATTATTGGGGTTCACCAGCGCGATCAGCCGCGTGCGCTGGCTCACGCTCGCCGCCAGGGCGTCCAGATCCGGCCGCCAGCCGCGCTCGGGCAGCAGCGGGAAAGCGCGGACATCGCAGCCGATGTTGTGCGCCAGCCCCCAGACCTGGCGGTAGCCGGGCTCCATCACCACCACCTCATCGCCTGGGCGCAGCAGCGTCTGGCAGACGATCGCGTTGGCCTCGGCCGCCCCGACGGTGGTCAGCACGTCGTCGACCTCGGCGCCAGCGTAGAGCGCGGCGATGCTGCGGCGCAGCGCCAGCGTCCCGTTGACCTCGGGATAGTGGATCGGCAGATCGAGCAGGCGCTCGATCTGCGTCTCGTCCAACAGCATCCTGGCGGTGACCGGCTGCACGCCGCTGTCTGCCAGGTTAAATGCGACGGTCTGCTCGTAGCGCGATTGCCACGCCTCGAGCGCGAATGGGGTGAAGCTGGGCTGATTCATCGTTTCCATCTCACACAGGTTGCTATAGATGCCGATCGTAGCAGCAGACGCCGCGCAGCGCAACTCGGCAGCACCAGCCAGATGGGCGCGGTTGACACGCCGCCACCGCCGGTGGCACAATAGCCCCATGCATATCGAGCAGATGACCGAGGCCGCCTGGCCGGCGGTGGCGGCGATCTACGCCGAGGGCATCGCAGGCGGCAACGCCACCTTCGCCACCGCGCCGCCTGCGAGCTGGGCTGAGTGGGAAGCTGGCAGGATCGCGGCGTGCAGCTTGGTGCTTCGCGATGGCGAGCGTATCATGGGCTGGGCCGCCGCCATCCCCACATCCGCGCGCGCCTGCTACGTCGGCGTGGCCGAGCACAGCATCTACGTCGCTGGCGCGGCGCGCGGGCGCGGCGTCGGCGGTACGCTGCTGGCGGCGCTGATCGCCGTCAGTGAGGCGCGCGGCATCTGGACGCTGCAATCGTCAATTTTCCCCGAGAATGCGGCGAGCGCCGCGCTCCACACCCGCCACGGATTCCGCGTCGTCGGTCGGCGCGAGCGGATCGCGCTGATGCAGATCGGGCCGTGGGCCGGTGTCTGGCGCGACACCCTGCTGATCGAGCGCCGCAGCGCAATTATCGCGCCACAATAGCTTGTGGCTCCTGCGCAGCGCACAGCGGGGGGTTGGGGGCCGGGTACCCTCTGGGTGTCCCCAAGATCATCCTCTTCTACTCTCGAAGAATTGCTATATAATCGGCGAGCGGCCGCCGCGCCGTACTTCGCCACACCAGAGGAACACAATGGCAAACGGACAGATCAGCGCATTTCTGCGCCATCACTACCGCCACTTCAATGCCGCCGCCCTGATCGACGCATCTGACGCCTACATCGCCCACATGGAACGCGGCGGCGCGATGATGATCACCCTGGCCGGCGCGATGTCCACCGCCGAGCTCGGGCTCTCGCTCGCCGAGATGATCCGCCAGGATAAGGTGCAGATCATCACCTGCACCGGCGCCAATCTCGAAGAGGATATCTTCAACCTGATCGCCCACGATTTCTACGAGCGTGTGCCGAACTACCGCGATCTCACGCCGGCCCAGGAGCGCGACCTGCTCGACCGCCACATGAACCGGGTCACCGACACCTGCATCCCCGAGATGGAGGCCATGCGCCGGCTCGAAGATGCGCTGATCGCCGAGTGGACCGCCGCCGATACCAGCGGCGAGCGCTACTTCCCGCATGAGTTTCTCTACCGGCTCATCCGCTCCGGCGCGCTGGAGCAGCACTACCAGATCGACCCGAAGGACTCGTGGATGATCGCCGCCGCCGAGAAAAACCTGCCGATCGTCGTCCCCGGCTGGGAGGATTCGACCACCGGCAATATGTTCGCCGGGCACTGCCTCACCGGCGATATCAAGAGCGTCCACACCGTCCGCAGCGGCATCGAGTACATGATGATGCTGGCCGGCTGGTACACCGAGATGGCACCGCAGCGCTCGGTGGGCTTCTTTCAGATCGGCGGCGGCATCGCTGGCGACTTCCCGATCTGCGTGGTGCCGATGCTCCACCAGGATATGCGCCGCCCGGATATCCCGGTCTGGGGCTATTTTTGCCAGATCAGCGACTCGACCACCAGCTACGGCTCGTACTCCGGCGCGGTGCCGAACGAGAAGATCACGTGGGGCAAGCTGGAGATCGACACGCCCAAATTCATCGTCGAGTCCGACGCCACGATCGTCGCGCCGCTGATGTTCAGCCTGATTTTAGGCGAGTGAGACCTGATCGCGGCTCAAGCGCAGCGCGCATGTCCAGCTAGGCGATTTCATGGCGGCGCTGCGCGAGGGCAAGCCGCTCACCGAGACGCTGCATCTCCAGCCAAATGCGGCGGCGATGCTCGATGAGCTGGTCTGGTGGGCGAGAGCGCTCAAACAGGCGCGCGAGTGGGGTAGGGAGGCTGCGGTGTCGGCACCGACAAGACGCGGCGCGATCGTGCGGAGAGGCGGGCGGCGGGACGATTAGGCGTGCCGCCTACGCTGCCGGCTCGTAGTCTACCACGAAGGCGTCATCGAGCGCGCCGAGCCGACCGAGCAGCGCGCCAAACGCCTGGTGCGCAGGGTGCGGCAGGTAGGCGTCGCGCGCCGCGATGTCGTCGAAGGTCAGCATGTAGACGTGGGTGAAGCCGAGGTTTTTACCCTCTGCGCTGTTATTCACGCCATGCTCGAAGCTGCGGATGCCGGGGATGGCGTGCCGCAGCGCCGCGAACGCCGCAGTCACCTCGGCGATCTGCGCAGCGGTCGCGCTATCGCGGTAGCGGAACACCACAACGTGTCTAACGATCGATGACTCGGCCACGGTATATTCTCCGCTGTTTTTGGCCTGCGGCAGCGCGGTAGCTGCGTTCGGCAATCGTCAATTGTCAATCATTCAATCGTCAATTAGCTCGTGGCTAGCCGGCCGGAGACGCTCAGCGGCGCGCCGCTCTCGGCGCGCTGTCGCAGGTCGGCCAGCAGCGCCGCCACCTTGTCGGGCGAGTCTACGTCGCGGTGATAATCCAGGTTAGCCTGGAGCACCGGCGCACGGTTGCAGTCCGCCAGGCACTTGACCCGCTGCAGCGTGAACATCCCATCCGGCGTCGTCTGGTCGACAGCGATACTGAGCTGCTGCTCGAGCGCGCTCACCAGCCCCTCCGCGCCGCAGTAGCAGCACGGCACATCGTCGCAGACCTGCAGCACCCACTTGCCCACCGGCCGCTCGTAGAGCAGCGAGTAGAACCCCGCCACCTCGAACACATCCGTCGGCGGGAGCTCAAGGATCTCTGCCACCTCATAGACCGCCGGCTCGGTCAGGTAGCCATACTCGTCCTGCGCGATATACAGCATCGAGAGGATCGCCGAGCGCTTCTGCGCATATTTGGACAGCAGGCTCCCGATCTCGGCGGCGTATTTCTCTTTGAGCGCCATGCTACTTCCTATCTATCAGCCTACCTGTCAACATCGCCGAGCACCGGGTCGAGCGAGGCGATCAGCGCCACCAGGTCGGCCACCAGCCGGCCGCGCGCCATGTGCGGCAGCGCCTGCAGGTTGACGAACGACGGCGTGCGCATGTGGACGCGGTACGGTTTGGGGCCGCCATCGCTGACGAGATACGTCGCCAGCTCGCCACGCGGCGACTCGACCGCCGCCAGCGCGTCGCCGCGCGGAACCTTGAAGCCCTCGGTCCAGAGCTTGAAGTGATGGATCAGCGACTCCATGCTGTGGGTGATCTCGGACTTGGGCGGCGGCGCGACCTTGCGGTCCAGCGTCATCGTCGGCCCTGGGCCGAGCGCCACGAAGCGCTTGAGCGCCTGCTCGCAGATCCTGGCGCTCTGCCGCATCTCCTCGACCCGCACCAGGTAGCGGTCGTAGACATCGCCGTGTTTGGCGATCGGAATATCGAAGTCATACTGCTCGTAGCCACAGTACGGCATATCGCGGCGCAGATCCCAGGCGATGCCGGTGGCCCGCAGCGCCGGCCCGGTCAGCCCGAAGGCGATCGCCGCCTCGGTGTCGATCGCGCCGATCCCCTGCGTCCGCTCGATCCAGAGCGGGTTGCCGGTCAGCAGGTCCTCGTACTCATTGACCGCGCCGGGGATGATCTTGAGGAACTCGGCCACGGTGGCGGCGAACTCGGGCGGCACATCGTAGGCCAGCCCGCCGACGCGAAAGTACGAGGTCATCATGCGCGCGCCGGAGACCAGCTCGAATATATCCAGGATCTGCTCGCGCTCACGTATGCCGTAGAGGAAGACGCTCATCGCCGCCAGATCCAGCGCGTGCGACGCCAGCCAGACCAGGTGGGACGAGATCCGCTGTAGCTCGGTCAGCAGCACGCGCACCACCGTCGCCCGCTCTGGTACCTCGCAGCCCAGCAGCTTCTCCACCGCCAGCACATAGCTCAGGTTGTTGGAGAGCGGCGCCAGGTAGTCCGTCCGGTCGGTGAGCACCACCGCCTTTTGGTAGGTCTTGCTCTCCATCGTCTTCTCGATGCCGGTGTGCAGGAAGCCAATATCGGGCGCGACATCGACCACCGTCTCGCCGTCGAGCTCGACGACGAGACGCAGCACGCCGTGGGTGCTCGGGTGATGCGGCCCCATATTGAGCACCATCGTCTCGCGCTCGCCGCGCATGGCCGGGTCGGTGATCTGCCGCGGCGATGGGATGGACAGCGGCTGTATATCGATTATGGCTGCCATAGTGAAGCTCCGCTAGAGTATCCCGCCGACACGCCGCGCGGGGAAACGGTCAGTGCCCTACTCGGTGGCGAACGGCTTGCGAGCGTAGATTCGGTCCTGGTTGATGGTGAACGCCACTTCCTCGCCGCCGAGCGGCACATCCTTGCGCAGCGGGTAGCCCTGCCAGTCGTCGGGCATCAGGATGCGGTCCAGCGCAGGGTGGCCATCGAAGATGATGCCGAACATATCGAACGCCTCGCGCTCCTGCCAGTTGGCCGTCACCCACACATCGGTGAGCGTGGCGACGTGCGGCGCGACCTCCGGCAGTCCAACTTTGAGGCAGATCCTGGCGCGGTTGGCATGCGAGAGCAGGTGATAGACCACCTCGAAGCGCGGGTCGCGGCCGAGGTAGTCCACGCCGCACAGGTTCTCCAAAAAGTTGAAGCTGAGCTGCGGGTCATCGCGTAGGAAGCGCGCCACCTGTACGACTGAGCTCGCTGCGATGCGAACCGTCGCGTCGCGCTGTGTGCTGGTTTCGAGCACCGCAGCCGGAAAGGCCGCGCGCAGTTTCTCAAAGACATTGGCGTAGTCCATAGAGCCGTCCTAACTGGAGGGAAAAAAGAGATTCTTGGCGGCTGCGCCCCTTCGACTGCGCGCAGTGCACGCCCCAACCCCCGCTGTGCGCTTCGCGCGTGGGAGTGTGAATGAGCGGACAGTAAGAAATCAGACCCGAACGGCTTCGATCTTACGCGGGGTGACGCTGCCATCGAGCCGGGTGCGACCAACTTTATCATGCAGCATCATGATTCCATCGATCAGCGCCTCGGGGCGCGGCGGGCAGCCGGCGACGTAGACATCGACAGGGATGACTTCGTCCACACCCTGCACGATCGCGTAGTTGTTAAACACCCCGCCGCAGGCCGCGCAGTCGCCCATCGCGATCACATACTTCGGGTCGCTCATCTGGTCGTACAGCCGGCGGATGACAGGGGCCATCTTGCGCGAGACCCGCCCGGCGACGATAATCAGATCGGCCTGCCGCGGCGACGCGCGGTTGATCTCCATGCCGAAGCGCGATAGATCGTAGTTCGCGCCCTGCGCGCCCATCATCTCGATGGCACAGCACGCCAGCCCGAACAGCAGCGGCCACATCGCGTTGCTGCGGCCCCAGTTCACCACCGTCTCAAGCGATGTGGTGACAATGCCCATATCGCCAGCTTTTTGTTCTATTCCCAATCCAGCGCCCCCTTCTTCCAGACATACGCATAGCCGACGAGCAGGATGCCGAGGAAGAGCGCCATCTCTATCAAGCCGAAGACTCCGAGCTGGCGGTAGATCAGCGCGAACGGAAAGAAAAAGATCACTTCGATATCGAACAAGATGAACAGCATCGCCACGAGGTTAAACTTCACCGGGAAGCGGCGCGCCGCCGGCCCGATCGGCTCCATGCCCGATTCATACGGCATCAGCTTGCGCATCGTCGGGTTATGCGGCCCGAGGTAGCGCGACGCGACGATCACGAAGACGGCGATGAACAGCGCCACCAAAAACATGATGAGAATTGCGGCGTATGGCGCAAGCATCGGCGCTCCCTCGTTCATTCACCGCACAGCGGAGTCCTGGTCGGATTGTCAGAATTATAGTCCCTTTCAAGTTTGTGTCAAGAAGAACAATCTCACATGGTATACTACGAATCTGGGATCCACGAGCTGAGCAATCGAGCGACGATGATGCACGCTATCG
>JAYUUK010000186.1:0-4664 GCA_043754595.1 Roseiflexaceae bacterium
CAGACCGCCACGCCAAAGTTGCGCGAGTAGCGAACCATCGTCGGGTAGTAGAGATAGCCCCAGAACGCGGTCGGCAGCGCCTCGATATCGATGTTGCCCATGAATGGGGCGCGCGCGCCGAGGCCGAGCCTGGTCTGGTTATTCTGATCCACCTGACAGCCGGGGCGGATCTGCTGCGCCAACTCGTAGCAGCGGCGCATGAAATCCACCAGCAACTCCTGCTTATGGCGGCGCTGCACCCCAGTATCCAGCGGATCAAGGCCGCGACCGCGCAGCGTCGCCAGGCAGGTGGCGCAGAAGCACTCGCCGCCGATCGGCAGCGGCATATCGTACCAGATGCCGTCGATCTCATAGTTTTGCAGGATCTCGCGGCTGTGCTCCAACACCTGTGCCACAAACGCCTCGTTGCTGAGGCAGAGCGCGGTCCAGGCCGGCGGCTCGTCAAATTTGGGCAGGTAGGTGGTGCGGTCGCGCTTCCAGACCAGCCACTCGGGGCGCTGCTCGGCCAGCAGGTTATCCCAGGTGACGCAGTAGTAGGCGTAGACCTTGATGCCGCGCGCCCGGCAGGCGGCAACCTGGCCGGCGAGCATGTCGAAGGTCAGCGCCGGGTGAACCGGGGCCGTGGCGCTCGGGTAGTAGCTGTAGCCGTGCATATCTTTGGCGAAGACTACGATCGAGTCGACGTGGCCGGCCAGCAGCGTCTCACCGAACTCGTCGGCGTCGAAGTTTTGGCCGATGCGAGGGATATGCTGCGAGTTATGGTAGTCCAGGTGGATCTTGCGGAACGGCGTATCGACGGCGCGCAGGCGCTCGTCCATCCAGAGTGAGATAGTCATAGTTTGTCCACAGATGCCAGGCAGTTTGTCCACAGATAGCCACAGATAGCCACAGATGCCAGGCAGCCGGGCTGCTTATCCACAACTGTCTGCAGCTGCCGGGCAGATTATCCGGTCATCTCTGCGAATACGCGCACATATCCGATCACGGTTTCCCGAGCAGCGCGCGCACCGCCGCCGCCGCGTCGTCGAGCGCCTGCTGGACGGTCTTGCGGCCCTGCACCGCATCCCACGACATGGCGTTGAGTATCGCGTTGATGGCGGGGTACTGCGGGATGGCGGGGAGCGTATCGACGCCACGGTGGATATCTTCAAGAACCTCATGGTACTGAAACTGCCGGCGGATCTGTGTGTCGTTCCAGGTGCTGAGGCGCACGCCGCTGCCACCCGAGAGCGATGTGACCTTGTCCATGGCGGGCGACGCGATATGCTTGAGCAGCTGCCAGGCGAGATCGGGCTGCGCGCTCCCGGCGCAGATCGCCAGCACCCAGTAGACATTCAGGCTGGCGTGGCGGCCGAGCGGGCCATCGCCGCGCGGGATGCGGGTGCAGCGGGTCTTATCGATGATGGTGGAGGGCGGGAGCTGCGCGGTAGCCATGAAGCCAGACCAGTTGAGCATCATGGCGCCCTCGCCCATGCTGTAGGCAACCCCGGCCTGCACGCTGTCGTACTCGAGCGTGCGCGGGGGGGTGACGTGCGCCGTGGTGAGCAGATCGACGTAGAACTGGAGCGCCTCGCAGCCGATCGCGTCGTTGAAGACCGGGCGCATGCTCGCGTCGAACAGCCGACCGCCACGGCTCCAGAGGTGGATCATAAAATCGTAGACGGTGTTGTGGCCATCGTTCAGGCCGGCCACCACGCAGCCATACAGCCCGCGCTCCGGCCTGGTGAAGAAGTGCGCCACCTCAAGGAGCTCTGACCATGTCTCGGGGACGGCGAGCTCGCGGCCGTGGTTCACGCGGAAGCGTGCGCGCTCGATCTCATCGTCGAACAGGTCGCTGCGGTAGTGAAACACTTCGGGGCCATCGTGATACGGCAGCCCGTAGATGCCGCTCACGTCGCGCTGCAGCGCCAGCATCGAACCGCTCCAGCCGGCTGGCCAGCCGTCCGGCGGGTCGGCGGCGAGGTAGTCATCGAGCCTGAGCAGCCCGCCGTCGCGCATCAGCTCCGGCAGCCAGTCGGTCAGCGCCAGCATCACATCGCACGCGCCGTCACGCACCCCGCCGCCGGCCACCAGCTCATGGTACAGCTCCTCGGGGCCAGCGTGGCTCAACGCGACGGCGACATCGGGGTGCAGCGCGCGGAACGCTGCCACCTGGGCGTCGAAGGCGCGGTCGAACCCATCGAAGCTGCGATAGGTGAGGTTCAGTGTCGTCATAGGTTCTGCTCGCTCCGCTCCGTCCCGGTCGCTCCGCGCCGTCCCGGTCGCTCCGCTCCGTCCCGGTCGCTCCGCGCCGTCGAGTTCTGTGGTTCGTTGGTTCGCTCCCAGTCGCTCCGCATCATCCCGGTCGCTGCGCTCCGTCGAGTTCTGTGTTTCTCGCCCAGTCGCTCCGCTCCATCTGGTTCGACGTTTCGCGTTCGCCGCTCTACGTTTTGCGTTCTACGCTGGACGTTACCGCCCGCCCATGCCCGTTAGAGTCACGCCCTGGACGAACAGCCGCTGCGAGACGAAGAACATCACCAGCACCGGCACCAGTGTGATGATCGAGACCGCCATCAGCAGGTTGAACTGGGTAAAATTCTGGCCGCGAAACAGATTGAGGCCGAGCGCCAGCGTGTAGAGCTCCTGCGAGCGCAGATAGATCAGCGGGTCCAGCAGGTTGGTCCAGTTACCGATGAACGAGAAGATCGCCACGGTAGCGACGGCCGGCTTGGCGAGCGGCATAATGATGCTGCGAAAGATCCGAAACGTGGACGCCCCATCGATCCTGGCCGCGTCGTCCAGCTCGCGCGGGATGCTCATGAAGAATTGCCGCAGCAGGAAGATGAAAAAGGCGTAGCCGAACCAGGCAGGCAGGATCAATGGCCAGAGCGTATTGACCAGCTGAAGCTGCGAGAACAGCAGGAAGCGCGGCACGATCGTGACCTCGCGCGGGATCATCAGCGTCGAGAGCAGCAGCAGAAACAGGACGCCTGAGCCGCGGCCTTTGAGCCGAGCGAAGCCGAAAGCGACCAACGAGCAAGAGAGCACGTTGCCCACCACGTTGCCCACCGTCACGATCAGCGAGTTCATCAGAAATGTGTTGAACGGCAGCAGCGTCCAGCCGGCGATATAGTTGCGCCAGCGAAAGCTCGACGGCAGAAAGCTCGGTGGGTAGCTGAAGACATCTTTCGAGTCTTTGAGCGAGGTGGAGAGCATCCACATGAACGGCAGCAGAAAGACGATGGACAGGCCGACGAGCAGTGTGTAGAACACCAGGTTGCCGACCAGCCGCTGCTGTCTGATGCTGCCGACCTGGCGCCGCGCGACGCTTGGGACGCTCGGCTGGGTCGTTATTGTTTTTGCCATCCCGTACGCTCCTTCGCGCTATCGATCAGCTGGCCTTAGCGGTATCTGACTCGTAGAAGACCCAGTAGCGTGCGCCGAGGAACTGTAGCCCGGTGATGACCATGATCACCACCAATAGCATCCAGGCGAGCGCCGAGGCGTACCCCATATCGAAGAACGTGAAGGCGTTGCGGTAGAGGTAGAGGCCATAGACCAGCGTGGCGTTGGCCGGGCCGCCGTTGGTCATGATCAGCACCAGCACGAAATTTTGAATCGAGCCGATGAAGCCGACGATCAGATTGTAGAAGATCACTGGGCTCATCATCGGCACGGTGATGTTCCAGAATTTGCCCCAGGTACCAGCGCCATCGATCTCGGCCGCCTCGTAGAGATGGGTCGGCACGCTCTGCAGCCCCGCAAGGTAGATCACCATCGAGCCGCCGGCGCCCCACAGGCTCATCATGATCAGCGACGGCATCGCCCACTGCGGCTGCACCAGCCAGCCAGGGCCCTTGATGCCGAACCAGGCGAGCACGCTATTGATCAGCCCGAAATCCTGGTGCAGGATCATAATCCACAGGATGGCCACCGCGATGCCGCTGACCACCGACGGCAGGTAGAACAGCGTGCGGAAGATCGAGATCCCCAGCAGCCGCTGGTTGAGCAGCAGCGCGAGCAGGAACGAGACGATCAGACCGAGGCCGACGCTGCCGATACCGAAGTAGAGCGAGTTCCACAGCGCGGTGTAGAACAGCTTGTCGCCAAACATTTTGGTGTAGTTGGTCAGCCCGATGAATTTTGGCGGGGTCATCGCCGACCAGTTGGTGAAGCTGATGCCGAGCGACGCGATGATCGGGCCGAAGTCGAACACCACAAACCCGATGATCCAGGGCAGGATGAACAGGTAGAACTCGCGCTCCTCGCGGCGCCCAGACTTACCGAGCTTCGGTTTGGTCATCGGCGCGCTGCCGGCCACTGTCTTGATCGCCATAATGCTCTCCCGTTGCGCGCTGCGGCGCATCACACCTCAAGCGCATCAAGCTTCTTTAGGCGCTCCGCGCGGGCGCTTTGCGCCGTGGAAGCCCATTTTCATGCTGCTGCGCAGCGCGCCGCCGCGTGTCTCGGCTACTTATTCTCGGCGATGATCGGCTCCAGTGCCGCCACCACCTGATCGAGCGCGTCTTTGACCTTGAGCTGCCCGGCCACCACCAGATCCCAGATCGGCTGCGCTGCCTGGGTCACGCGCGGGCCGGTCGGCTGATCGATGATATCGTGCGAGGCGAACGAGAACATCGCGTCCTGCACATTCTTGGCTCCGGGAGGGGCGAACTTCGAGCTGA
>JAYUUK010000187.1:0-4658 GCA_043754595.1 Roseiflexaceae bacterium
GACCTGATCGCGTACCCGGTAAGCTTTCCGGAGCAGATCGATAACGCCATGCCGAGTCGGTTGCGCTTCCTGCTTCAGCAGACCGCCCGCGACCCGGGCTTCGACCAGTTCTGCGTCGCGATCGCCGATGCCTCTGGGCAGGTGATCGGCACCGGTGACGATGCGCTGATCAGCTGCGGCGACGACCTGCCAAGTGGCCAGCAGCAGTTTTCGATCGCGTTCACCGCAGCGGAAAAACAGCTGCTGGCCGGTAAGTCTGGCTATCTGATGCTGTACACCGAGGGCGACGGCGAACTGCCGCACATGTCAACGTATGTCGATAACGTCGAGTTGGTGGTCGATTTTCCGCCGGTCACGGTCAGCGCCGCGCCGAACCAAGGGCCGCCTGGCACTCGCTTTCTGATCAAGGGCAGCAACAACGTGCCATACGGCCAAGTCGATGTGTGCGCGTCGAGCTG
Organism: Roseiflexaceae bacterium; assembly: GCA_043754595.1. GTDB lineage: Bacteria > Chloroflexota > Chloroflexia > Chloroflexales > Roseiflexaceae > JAYUUK01. The sequence continues at coordinate 459 of JAYUUK010000187.1, forward strand.
TGGTACGCCGGCAAACACGCTCACCAGCGTCTACGCCGATGCGCGCGGCGATCTGCTGGCCTACGTGACGGCGAGCGATACGGCAACGCCGGGCACGCGCACGATCGAAACCCGCAATGTGGCAGGGCGCAGGGCGCAGACGCAGATTACAATCGGCAGCGCTGCCCAAGCGACGCTCAGCATCGCTCCGCCGAGCGGCCCCGCCGGCACCGAGTTTCGGGCGCAGGGCAGCGGCTATCTGCCCAACGCCAGTATCGCGGTCGCGCTGAATGACACGGCGATCGGCACGACTGGTAGCGACGATCGAGGAGCGATCAGCTTCACATTGACGATGGCATCGAACACTGCCCCCGGCGCATACGGGGTGCGGGCCAGCGATGCCAGCGGGCACAACGCGACGGCGAGCTTCACGGTGGTAGGCGGCGCGCCAGATGCCGCGACGTTGAGCGTCAGTCCGGCAACTGGCACTCCAGGCACGCAGTTCCGTTTCACGGGCAGCGGTTTTGGCCAAGGGGCGATCAGCTTCACGCTCGATGGCCAGGCGGTTGGCCAGAGCAGCGCCGATGCGGGTGGACGCTTCGCGATCGATCTCACGACCAGCAGCACGATCGCGCCCGGTAACTACACATTGACAGCCAGCCAGGGCGAGCGGCGGACGACAGCGAGCTTCACGATCGATGGTGGCGATGGTGGCGATGGTGGCGGCGGCGGCGGCGGTGGCGGCGGAGCGCCAAGCGGCAACGGCTTGTACGTCACCCTCGTCTGGACCGACCCACCGGGGCAGGCGTCGGCCGCACTCGCGCTGGTCAATAACCTCGATCTGACCGTGACTGGGCCGGGCGGAGTCCGCTACGGCAACGGTGGCACCGGCACCGACACGATCAACAATGTCGAGACGGTGCAGATCGAGCGGCCCGAGCCGGGGAGCTACACGATTACCGTGCGGGCAGCACGGGTCAGCGGGACGTTTGGCGCGCAGCCTTTCGTGCTGCTCGCGACCACTGCGCAGACCTATGGCGCAAGCCCAAGCGATACTGGGATCGAGCAGAAGCGGGTGTACATGCCATTCATGGTGCGGTAGCACGGATGAGAGTTGCGGGAATGTGCGCTCGCGCCGTGTGGCGGTGTGGGTGCGCGGTGGCCGGCAGCGGTGGTCGGCAGCGGTGGGCGGGTCGTCGGTGGGGGAGGATTGTTGCTGCTACCGGCCACCGGCGGCATTATCCCGTGAGGGCGTGCCGCTGCCGGCCACCTGTCATCCCGTCAGGCGAGGCGGAGATCGCGGTGTAGCGCCCTGACCACATCGTCGAGCTCGGCCTCCGGCAGCGTGAAGGCGATGTGGAGCGCATTGGGGTCGCAGGCCAGCGTGAAGACGTGCGCCCCGGCGCGGCCGATGGCGGCGAACGTCAGCGGGGTCAAGCTGTCCGTGTTGTGCGCCGCGATCACGGCGATCATCGCCACCGGCGTGACCATGGTGATCGTGTGGCCAGCGGTGGCCCCCGATGCGGCCAGGATCGCCGCGAGCTCATCGCGGGCGAAGGTAGCGTCAGAGGCGCGCACGGTCAGCGTCAGGCTGCGCTCAGAGAAGCTCTGCGAGAAGGTCAGGATCTCGATGCCGCTGTCGGTCAGGCGCTCGAGCGCCGCGGTGGTGAACTCCGGCGTCCAGCTCTGGTCGATGCTGGAGCGCGCCGAGGCTGTGGCGCTGAGCAGGCTGAGGCCGCGGGCCGAGATGATGGCGCGGGCCGAGCGCTCGCTCGGGCTCGGCGTGGTCAGCACCAGCGTGCCAGGGTTCTCGGTATTGGTGACGTTGCGCAGCCGCAGCGGAATGCCGGCGGCGGCGAGCGGGGCCAGCGTGCGCTGGTGCAGCACCTCGGCGCCGAGCGTGGCGACCTCGGCGGCCTCGATGAACGACAGCTCGGGCAGCGTCCGCGCCTCAGGCACGATCTTGGGGTCGGCGGTCAGGATCCCGTCGGTGTCGGTCCAGAACGTTACCACGTCGGCCCCGATCGCCGCGCCGATGATCGTCGCCGAGTAGTCGCCGCCACCGCGCCCCAGCGTGGTCATCGCGCCGTCGCTGGTGGCCCCGGTGTAACCAGCCACTACTGGGACGATCCTGGCGGCGAGCAGCGGGCCGAGCTTGGCCTTGGCGCGGGCCACAGTTTCATCCATGAGCGGGCGCGCGTTGCCGAAGTGGTCGTCGGTGAGGAAGATCTCCGGTGCGGGGATGATCTTAGCCGGGACCTTGGCCTCGCGCAGTGCGACGGCCACGAGGTTGGTGATGAACTGCTCGCCGAGCGCGGCGACGGTATCGATGCTGCGCGCCGAGTGCTCGCCGAGCACGCCGATGGCGCGGGTGATGCGGTCGAACTTTTTGAGCATCTCGGCCCACTCTTTGTACAGCACCTCGCGCTCCCAGTCGTCGGAGACGAGGCGCTCGGCCAGGGCGCGGTGGCGGGTCCACAGCTCGCGTCGGGCCTCGTCGGCGGCCAGACCCTCGCCCTTGGCCGCGGCGCGGGCGGCGCGGATCAGCGCGTCAGTGACCCGCGCCGGGGCGGTGCAGACCACGACGATCTGCTCCTCGCGGCCGGTGGCCTCGCGCACCACCCGCACCAGATCGCGCAGCCGCTGCACATCGGAGGTGGCGGCCGCGCCAAATTTCATGACATTGATCATACGGTGTTGGGACGCGCGCCGCGCGATGCGGCCCGCGTTATGTGAGGTTTCTCATCTGGGCGTCGGCGCGCCATCAGCCGCGCCGCATGGTTTTTACCAGCGCGAGGTCTGCGGCGAGCTGGGTGTGGCCAGGGGCGATGGCGAGCGCGCGCTCGATCGTTCGCTGGGCCGCGTCGTAGCGCTTGATCTGGGCGTAGGCCAGTCCGAGCGCCCGCAGGTAGTTAATGTCCCGCGGTGCGCGGTTTGCGGCGATCTCCCACTCGCGCACCGCCATGTACCACATGCCACGATTTTTGTAGGCCAGGCCACGGTTGTAGTGGGCCGCTGGCTCGCCAGACTTAATCAGCGGCGAGCCGAAGCGCACCAGTCTGCCGATAAAATCGCCGTAGCAGAGCGCCGCAAGCGCGGCGCACCCCAACAGCAGCACGCCGAGCGCCACGATCGCGGCGGGGGCGAGCGCCAGCAGCGGCGCGACGGCAGTGGCGTTGGGGTCGCGCGCCGGGTCGGCGGCGGCGATCACTGGGGCGATGGGCTGGCGCAGCGCGGTCAGGACGACGACGGCGGCGACGGCCGCCAGTGCAATGCTGCCGGCGTAGGCCGGGACGCTCCTGGCGCGCAGCAGCGGCCGCAGCCAGGTCAGCGCGGCGGCCAGCAGCCCGAGCAGGACGGCCTGCAGCACCAGCCAGACGGAGTCGACGCCGGCGATCGGCGATGGGCCGGCGCCGCGCTGCGCCGCGTAGATGGCGGCGACGAGCCAGACCAGCGCGATGGCGGCGGCGATGGCGGCGGTGGCCGGGAGGGCGATGGCGAGCAGCGCGCGCAGCGACTGCGACGGCGATGCGTCCACCTCTTTCCGCACCATCAGCGAGGTGCCGCAGCTCTGGCAGGACTGCTGGCTGAGCGGGACGGGCGCGCCGCAGAATGGGCAGGCGGTGGTCTGGACGTCCGATGGCGAAAGCTCATCGGCGTCAGCCGCCAGCTGCGCCGCGCACGCCACAGTGGCGGCGGAGCGCGCTGCGGGCGAGTCGCTCGTGCCGAGCGCCCGCTCAGCCCCTGGCTCGCCCGGCGCGGGGCGGCCGTAGGTCGCGTCCAGCCACTCAATGCCCTGTTGCGCCCTGAGGTTCTGCGGGTTGATCGACAGCACGTTCTCCAGGCAGACCCTAATGTCGTCTGGCGCGTCGACGGTGGCCGAGAGCCAGAGCCAACCCTGCTCGTTCTGCTCGTCCTGGTCGACGAGGTCGAGCAGCAGCTCGCGGGCGCGCAGCTTCTGGCCGGCGCGCAGCGCGGCAATGCCCTGCTGGAGCAGCGGAGACTCTATGGATGGCTGGCGGGTTGTGTCATTCACCGTCTCCATTGTAAGGAGTGGATGGGCAAACGTCAATGCGCGCGGCGCACGGGGCGGCGCATACGCGCCGCCCCGTGCCGAAATAAGAGGTTTTTTGGAGGGGAGCCCTCCAAACCGCCCATACGGACAAACAAGGAAGCGATTCTCTTGGTGCTGCGCAGCCGCAAAAAGAGCAACGACCGCCC
>JAYUUK010000188.1:0-14158 GCA_043754595.1 Roseiflexaceae bacterium
AAACCTGCCCGGCTGCCCGGCATTCGCGCCAATTCGCGCAGATGAGCGGATACAAGTTGTCCGGCATGTGTGGGATGTGCGGCTATCTGTGTCTATCTGTAGACAAACCTGCCTGGAGATGTGCGGCACGTGCGTCTATCTGTGGACGCAGCAAGCTGCGTCCCTACGGTGCCTATTTGTGGACAAACCTGCCCGGCTTGTGGCTACCCATCGCTCAGCCGCGCCACGGTCACGCCCTCGCCGCCATCGGCCTGGCTGGCGCTGTTGAACGAGGCCACCAGCGGGTGGGTCTTGAGCATATCGCGCACCACCTGCCGCAGCGCGCCGGTGCCCTTGCCGTGGATGATCCGCACCTGCGGCAGCCCGGCGAGCACTGCGTCGTTGAGGTAGCGCTCTAGCTTCTCGATCACCTCGGCGGCGCGCCAGCCGCGCATGTCGATGCTGATCGAGACATCGGGCGGCGGAGGCAGGGATGTCCCACGGCTCTCGGCGTAGGCCGCCGACGCGGCGCTCGGCTTGCCATCCTTGCTCCGGCGCAGCTCGGCGAGCTCGGCGCGCATGCGAAACCCGCCGACCTGTACATCGGCGGCCCGCTCCTCCTCGTCGATCGAGAGGATCTCGCCCATCAGCCCGACGGACCGCACCATCACTAGGTCGCCCACCTGGAGTGCGCGCGGCGCCTGGGCGGCCGGCGGGGGCGGCAGGGCTGGCGCGATCGGCTTGCCGGGAGCCTGGCTCGGCACGGCGCTGCGGGTCTCGTTGATACGCTGCTCGGCCTGCTCAAGCCACTGCCGCGAGACCGAGACCGACTTGAGGTCGTCGCGCAGACGGCGCACCTGACTGCGCGCCTCGCGCAGCTCGCTCTCGATCTCCTGCCGCGCCTGCTCCCACTCGGCGTCGCGCCGCGCCTCGAAGCTTTGGAGCTCGTCGGCCAGGCGCTCGCGGTACTTCTCGGCGTCGGCGCGCAGCTCATCGGCCCGCCGGCGATCCTCGGCGGCCGTCTCGCGCTCGCGGTGGATCCCCGCCAGTAGATCCTCGACGTGGGCGTCTTCATTGTCCATGGTGCTGCGCGCCCGCTCCACCAGCGCGGCGTCCAGCCCCAGCCTGGTGGCGATCGCCAGCGCGTTGGAGCGGCCAGGCAGCCCGATCGTCAGCCGGTAGGTGGGGGCGAGGGTCTCGACGTTGAACTCGACCGACGCGTTCTGCACGCCCGGCGTGGCGTAGGCGAAGGCCTTGAGCTCGGCGTAGTGGGTGGTGGCGACGCCGAAGATATCGCGTTCCAGCAGCCGCTCGACCACCGCCCGCGCCAGCGCCGCGCCCTCCACCGGGTCGGTGCCGGCCCCGAGCTCGTCCAGCAGCACCAGCTTGGCTAGCCCGTCAGGCTCGATCGCTGCGGTCGGCGCCCACTGCCCCGGCTCCAGCCGCCGCCAGTTGCTGGCATTCTCCAGCGCATCAGCCGCCTCGCGCTGCTTTTTCAGCGAGAGCGGGCGGGCGTCCTCTTCGGCGACCGGGCGGGTGTCGCGCGCCGGCGGCTCGCCGACGCCATCGATGGCGCGCAGGATACGGATAATATTCGTCATGTGCGATGAGAACGTGCTGAGGCTCTGCTCGATGCTCTGTTCATCGCCGATATCGGCAAACACCTGGCCGAAGACCGGCAGCCGCGATGGTTCGCTGGCCGGGATGTGCATGCCGGACTGCGCCATGAGCGCCAGCAGGCCGGTGGTCTTGAGCGCCACCGTCTTGCCGCCGGTGTTGGGGCCGGTGATCAGCAGTAGCCTGAACTCCCCGCCGAGGTGCAGGTCGGTCGGGACCACCGCGGTCTGATCGAGCAGTGGGTGGCGCGCGGCGGTCAGCAGCAGCGGCGGGGCGGCTGGGTCGGGTCGCTCGCTCTCGCCCGGCCGGTACTCGACGATCTCGGGCTCGACGCAGCGCAGCGCCGCCGAGTACTTGGCCATCGCCAGTGCGAGGTCGATCTGCGCCAGGGTCTCGACGCCGACAATCGCGGCCTCGGCGTGCTCGCCGACCAGGTCTGAGAGCTCGGCCAGAATGCGGTCGATCTCCACTTGCTCGGCGAGCTGGATCTCGCGCCAGCGGTTGTTGAGCTCGACCACCGCCATCGGTTCGATGTAGAGCGTGGCCCCAGACGCCGACTGATCGTGGACCAGGCCGCGGATGTTGCGGCGGTGCGAGGCTTTGACCGGCAGCACGTAGCGGCCGTTGCGGATGGTGATGATCGGCTCCTGGAGCGACTCAGACTGCGACGATGAGACCATGCTCTGGAGCCGATCCTGCAGGCGAGCGAAGGCGATACGGACATCGGCGCGAAGCTGGGCGAGCTTGGGGCTAGCGCCGTCCAGCACGCCACCGTCATCGCCGATCGCCCGGCCGATCGCGTCCTCCACCGCCGGGATATCGGCGAGATCATAGGCAAGCTCGCGCAGCATCGGGTAGACCGCCTCGTTGAGCTTGAGCAGCAGGGTACGCAGCCGGCGCATGCTGCCGAAGGTGGTGGCGACTTCGAGCAATGATGCGGCCTCCAGCACGCCGCCGCGTCTGGCGCGGCCAGCCGCCTGGCGGATATCGCGCGCGCCGCCGATGCTCACCTCCGGTCGGTCGTCCAGCAGGCGCCTGGCCTCGCTGGTGCGGCGCTGCCGCTGCCTGACGATGAACGGGTCTGTGCTGGGAAGCCAGCTGAGCGCCAGATCGCGCGACGCGCCGAATGCGGCGTGTCTGGCGAGCTGGGCCACTATTTTTGGATACTCGAGGGTCTCGAGCGTCTGGGCGCTGATCATAGTACTCCTCAGGCGGCGGCGCGCAAAAAGACGCGAAGCCAGCGATTTCGCCGGCTTCGCGTCTGCGATCGTCTTGCCGGCGCGGTTAGCGCAGGCGGAAGATCAGATCGGCCTCGTTTGGCAGCAGCGGGCGCACCGTTTGAAAAATTAACGGCAAAATATTATCGGCAAAAAACGCCACCAGCACCGACCCGCGCACCCCGGACTGCAGCCCACGCATCAGCGGCCAGCTCAGCAGGGCGGCCGGGTTCTGGTAGACGAACAGGGCCTGGAGCATGGCGCAGGTCATCCCGATCGCCAGCGCCCCCAGCACCAGCCCGACCAGCGTGCCGGCAACTTTATCGATCAGGTCCAGGCTCGGCGGGATGCGGGCGTAGCGAAATGTGTAGAGCCCGGCGATCGTCAGCAGCACAAAGCCGAAGACCAGAATAATCGCAAACGCGGTGACCTGCCCGACGCTGAGCGTCGTGCCCATGCGGTCGCGGAAGAAGCGGCCGAGCATCTGAAAGTAGAGGCTCGCCAGCACAATGCTCACGTAGAATGCCATCGTTGCGATCAGGAGCTTGATCGTGCCCTGGAAGAAACCGATCGCGATCGCGGCGAACAGCATCAGGATGAGCAAAATATCGATGACGTTCACGAACCCTCCCGGCCCTAGCGATATATGTAGCACATTATAGCACAGCGCATATCGGTCCGATGGGGGATATTCTGGCGCGATTTAGGAGACGAATAGATGCGACTGGCCGCCTGGGTGCTGTAGCTGCATCAGCTCGATCTCCGGCGCCGCAAAGCCGATGTCCGCGACGACACCGCCCGCGCGGGCCGCCTCGGCGATGGCCGATCGCGCGCCGAGCAGCAGCCGCTGGCCAGCGATGTGATCCAGCGCGCCGAGCCTGATGGCGGCGCTGACGATGCTGGTGGCGAGGCCGTGGAGCTCGACGGCCACCGCCGCGTCTTCATCTAGGCCGCAGGCGGCGGCGCACAACGCGAGCGCGACGGTCTGGTGTCCCGGGACGCGCCGCTCGGCGGTGCGGGCGGCGTATGTGCGCAGCACCTCGCCGCCGAAGACATCGGCCCCGAGCAGCAGGATCCGCCCGCCGCAGCGTTTGGAGGCCGCGCGCGGCTCGCTGGCGAGCTTGGTCGCCTCCAGCCGCGCGTCGATGGCGGCGATGGCGTCCAGGTCTGCGGCGCGCGCGGCGCGGCAGGTGAGGCGGGCGGCGAGCCCCTCGGTCTGCCCGGCCGCCAGCAGGTAGCTGGCGAGCAGCGGACCAAGCTGCGATGCGCCGTGCGCGCCGCGCTCGATAAAGCGCTCCAGCCCGTGCGATTGGGTGAACATGCCGCTCGGGAAGAACGAGTCGCCGAGCTGGAGCGCGGTGAAGAGTGCGTGAGTATCCATACGAAGTAATGATATACTAGATTTATGGCAAACACCGAGATCGAGATCAAATTTCGCGTCGATGACGACGCGCTGTTCGACGATGTCCGCGCGCTGGACGCGCTGGCCGGCTACACGCTGCGCGCCGCAGCGGCCTCGCAGAACCAGGCTAACACCTACTTCGACACGCCAGACTGGGCGCTGCGCGAGCGCAAGGTGGCGCTGCGGGTGCGCAAGGTGGGAAAGCGGCGCATCGGCACGGTCAAGACGGCGGCCGCGAACAGCGACGGCGTGACGACCCGCGGCGAGTGGGAAGTCGAGCTTGACGGCGATGATGCGCCGCGCTCGTGGCCGGCGTCTGCGGCGCGCGACGCGGCGCTCGCGGCGCTCGGCGATGCCGATGTGGTGCCCCTGCTGCGCATCGCGACCCGCCGCTGGCCGATCGAGGTGCTCTGGCAGGGGCAGGCGCTGGCCGAGATCGCGCTCGACGACTCGCTGATCGACGCCGGCGGCCTCGAAGCCAGCCTGCGCGAGCTGGAGATCGAACTGCACCCCGACGCCGACCGCGCCGCCTTCGATGGGTTCGTCGCGGCGATGCGCGAGCGCTACGTGCTGCCGGTCGAGCTGCGCAGCAAGCTGGAGCGCGGGATGCTGCTGCTGGAGCAGAGCGCGCGCCCGTCGCTCGAGCTAGTCGCGGTGGCGGCTGCGCTCGCCGATCATCGCTGGCGCGGGCGCGGCAGGAGCGCACTGCTGCACGCGGCGCAGACGCTGGTGCTGGCAAGGGCGGCGGGGCGCGAGAAGCCGGGGCGCGCGGCCCGCGACGCGATCCTGGCCGACGCCACGCTCGCGCCAAAGGTGCGCCGCCTGGCCGCCGCCGCCGCCGCGCTGCAGCGCTCCAAAGTCCGGCCGCAGCGCGAGCCCGCCATGATCGCGCTCGGCCAGCGCAGCGCGCTGCTCGCCAGCGAGATCGCCGCAGCGCTGCAGCTCGCTGACGCCCTCGCCGATGCCCGCGCGCCGCTGGAGGCATCCAGCGATGACGGCGAGCTGACGATCGCGCTCGGCGGGATGATCACCGGCGACCTGGCCAGCGCAGCAGAGCGCTGGCGCGCCGACATCGGGCCGCTGACGATCCAGCCATTCGCCAGCGTCGAGACGGCGCAGGTAGCGCCAGACGACGCGCCAGACGGATCGCCGCTGCTGCCAGCGTCGGTCGCCGCCGATGAGCCGGCCGCCGAGGGGCTGCGGCGCGGGCTGCGGCGGATGTTCGAAAAACTGCTGTCGCGCGAGGACGGCGTGCTGGCCTCGGAGGATCGCGAGGAGGTTCACCAGATGCGGGTCGCTACCCGGCGGCTGCGGGCCTCGCTCCAGCTCGCTGAGGGTGTCTTCGCGCCCGATGCGGTGCTGCGCTACCGGCGTGGGCTGCGTGATCTGGCGCGGACGCTCGGCGAGGTCCGCGACCTCGACGTATTTCTCGGCGCGATCGAGGCGTTCGGCGAGGCGTTGCCGCCAGACGAGGCCGGCGCGATGGTGCCGCTGACCGAGCGGGTGCGCGCCGCCCACCCGCCGCTGCGGCAGCGGCTGCTGGACTACCTGCAGTCCGGTGGCTACCGGCGCTTCAAGCGCGAGTTCGCCAGCTTCCTGACTACCTACGGCGCCGACGCGCTGCCGGACTTGACCGCCCCGGCCCCACCCCGTCTACGCGATCTGGCGGGCAGCCTGATCTGGTGGCGCTATGAACGCTGGCGCGCCTACGAGGTGCTCGTCGAGCGGGACGATGTGAGCGACGTGGCGCTGCACGAGATGCGGATCGCCGGCAAGCAGCTGCGCTACACGCTTGAGCTCTTCGACGATCTGCTCACCGGGGTCGCGCCGCTGCTGGAGAAGCTCGCCGCCCTCCAGGAGACGCTCGGGGCGGTGCAGGATGGCGTAGTGGCGCAGGCGGCGCTCGCCGCGCTCGGCATGGACGCCGACGCGGGGGCGCAGCGCTACCTGGCCGCGCTCACGGCCCGCCACGATGCGGCGCGGACTGCGCTGCCGGCGGCGTGGGCCGAGGTGGCCACCGCAGCGCAGCGGCGCAAGCTGCTCAGCGCGATTGGGGCGCTCTGATGACGCCCCTCGCCCAACGCCTGCAGGACTACCTGCGGGTCAGCGCCCGCCGCTCCTACGATGCGCTTCCCGCGCCGCCGTTCACGGTCTTCATCCACCCGACGAATGATTTTGTCGGGTTCAACTACGCCATCCCCGATGCGCCGTGCGGCGGCGATCTCCACCAGGCGCTCGCCGATCTGCGGCGCGTCTTTGCCGCCCGGCAGCGGACGCCGCGCTTCGAGCTGATCGCTGAGTACGCCCCAGAGCTGCCGGCTGCGCTCCGCGACGCCGGGTTCGCGCAGACCGGCAGGTACGAGCTGATGATCTGCCCGGCGGATAGCTTCGCCCCACCCGCCGCCATGCCCGAGCTGACGATCGAGGCGATCGGGCCGGCGACGCCGATCGAGACGGTGCAGATCTTTCTCCGCACCAACAACCTCGGCTTCGACCCATTCGGCGGCGGACGGGCGATCTTGGAGGCCGAGGCCGAGCGCATGCGGTCTGGCGGCAGCTGCGGCTTTCTGGCATGGATGGACGGCGCGCCGGTGGCGGCTGGATCGTACACCGCGCCGCGCGATGGCCTGACCGAGCTGGTTGGCATCGCGACGCTCGAAGGCTACCGGCGGCGCGGTATCGGCGCGGCGCTCACCGGCGCGATCTGCGCCCACGCCTTCGCCAATGGCGTCGATCTGGCCTTCCTCTCCGCCGAGGACGCGCGCGCCGCAGCGCTGTACCGCCGCATCGGGTTCGCGCCCGCGTTGACCATACTGGCATTTGAGGCCGGCGTGTGAGGGGTGAGGATACGTGGACCAGCTACACCGCGGCCCGCTGCTGCTGATCGGCGGGGCCGAAGATAAAATCGGCCATAAGCTGATCTTGCACCGCTTCATCAAGCTCGCCGGCGGCGCGGACGCCAGGATCGTCGTCATCGCCACCGCCTCGGCCTTCCTCGATATCGTCGGGCGGCACTACGTCCAGATCTTTGGTGCGCTGGGGGCCAGGCAGACCGAAGTGCTGCGGGCCGATACTCGGCTCCAGGCGCTTCAGCCCGAGTCAGCGGCGCAGCTCGCCGGGGCTACCGGGGTGTTCATCACCGGCGGCGACCAGCTCAAGCTGACTGAGGTGCTCGGCGGGACGGCGATCGAGGCGCAGCTGCGGCGGCGCTCGGCCGCCGGGGCGGTGGTCGGCGGCACCAGCGCCGGCGCGTCGGCGGTGGCCACCCACATGCTTGCCTACGGCCAGAGCGGCGCCGCGCCACGCAAATCGATGATGCAGTTCGCGCCCGGCCTCGGGCTGATCGATGGCGTGGTGGTGGACCAGCACTTCGGTGTGCGCGGCCGGGCCGGGCGGCTCATGACGGCGGTGGCGCACAACCCTGGCCTGCTCGGGCTCGGCATCGACGAAGATACCGCCGCCGAGATCGACGCCGATGGACGACTGACCGTGCGCGGCAGAGGCTCTGTCTCGGTCTTCGATGGCGCGGCGATCGCCCACTCGGATCTGCACTACGCCGCAGACTACGCGCCGTTCGCGATCTTTGGCATGCAGCTCCACACCCTCCCGGCCGGCTACCACTACGATCTCGCCAGCCGAACGCCGCACCTGCCGACCGAGAGCCTTCGTCACCCGGAGACGGGGTACACGGCTGGTGAGGGGATCTGAAGGTATTGACGATTGACGATTGAACGAGGCGTGGAGCAAGGAGCACGGAGCACGGAGCACGGAGACGATCGTATGGGCGAAGCGCGCCGGATCGATCGCCTGCACACCATTGTGGAGGCGCTTGCTTCGCCCATACAATGCGACCGGGACGGAGCGTAGCGACCGGGACGGAGATGCCATCACGCTACCATACCGCAGGTGGCCGGCGCTTCTACCACAACGACGATGCACAGACCGTGGGCGATCGATCCTGGACGCTGTCGTATTTGCGCAGGAGCCGCCCGCCACCGGTACAGCGACCGAGACGGCGCGCAGCGATCGAGACGCGAAGCTAGATTGAAATGAGGTATGACATGCGCGTTATCGAGACCCGTGTCTTCCGCGGCCCGAGCCCCTATGGCTACCGCCCGGTCATCCGCATCACGCTCGACCTTGAGGAGCTTGAGGCCTGGCCTTCGGCGCGCATCCCCGGCTTCAACCAGCGCCTGCTCCAGCTCATCCCCACGCTCGCGGAGCATGGCTGTAGCTACAGCGAGCCTGGTGGCTTTGTCAGGCGGCTCGCCGACGCCAACCGCGACGGCAGCCACGGCACCTGGATGGGCCACGTCATCGAGCATATCGCTATCGAGCTCCAGTGCCTGGCCGGCACCCCGGTCTCCTACGGCAAGACCCGCTCGGTCGAGGGCCAGCCAGGCGTCTACAACGTGATCTACTCCTACCAGGAGGAGCAGGTCGGGCTGGAGGCCGGCGATCTGGCGATGACGCTGGTGCGCTCGCTACTGCCGCCCGATCTGCCGTCGGCGCTCGGCCCAGACGCGGCGTTCGATTTCCTGGCGGCGCGGGACGATCTGATCAGCCGGGCGCAGGATATGGTCCTCGGGCCGACGACCGCCTCGCTGGTGAATGAGGCCAGGCGGCGCGATATCCCGGCCATCAGGCTCGACGAGCACTCGCTGGTCCAGCTCGGCTACGGCAAGTTTCAGCAGCGCATCCGCGCCTCGGTCACCAGCAAAACCTCAAATATCGCCGTGGATACCGCATCGGATAAAGAGCTGACGATCAAGCTGCTGCAGGACGTCGGTATTCCCACGCCGCGCCACATCCTCTGCGGCAGCCAGGAGGAGGCGTTGGCCGCCGCGCGCCGCCTCGGTTTCCCGCTGGTCACCAAGCCGTTCGACGCCAGCCACGGGCGTGGCATCTCGCTCAACTTGCAGAGCGAAGACGACGTCCGCGCCGGGTACGCCGTGGCCAGCGAGTATGGCTCGGTGCTGGTCGAGACGTTTCTCACCGGGCGCGACTACCGGGCGCTGGTGATCAACTACGAGCTGGTGGCGGTGGCCGAGCGGATCCCGGCCCACGTGATCGGCGATGGCGTCCACACGATCCAGCAGCTGATCGATATCGTCAACACCGACCCGCGGCGCGGCTTCGGCCACGAGAAGGTGCTGACCAAGATTAAGATCACCCACCAGAGCGAGACGGTGCTGGTGCGCGCCGGCTACACGCTGGCGAGCGTGCTGGCCAATGGCGAGACGTTCTTGCTGGCGCTGACGGCCAACCTCTCCACCGGCGGCACCGCCATCGACCGCACCGGCGAGATCCACTACGAGACCCGCGAGCTGGCCCGCCGCGCCGCCATGGTGATTGGGCTGGACATCGCCGGGATCGATATTGTCTGCCCCGATATCAGCAAGAGCCTGCGCGACGGCGGCGGGATCGTGGAGGTTAACGCCGGCCCTGGCTTCCGCATGCACATCCAGCCGAGCGAAGGCCAGCCGCGCAACGTCGCCAAATATGTGATCGATATGCTGTTCCCGCCAGGCAGGCAGGCGCGCGTCCCGATCCTGGCGGTGACCGGCACCAACGGCAAGACGACGACCACCCGCATGCTGGCGCACATTATGAAGATGGCCGGGCGGCGGGTCGGCATGACCACCACCGATGGGATCTATATCGACGGCGAGATCTACATGAAGGGCGACATGACCGGGCCGTGGAGCGCGCGGATGGTGCTCAAAGATCCGACGATCGACACGGCGGTGCTTGAGACGGCGCGCGGCGGCATCCTGCGTGAGGGGCTCGGCTGGGACGCCTGCGACGTGGGCGCGGTGCTGAACGTGAGCAACGACCATCTTGGGCTGCGGGGGCTCAACACCCTGGAGGATATCGCCGAGGTCAAGGAGCTGATCGTCGAGATGGTGCGCGACGACGGGACATCGGTGCTCAACGCCGACGACGCGCTGGTGGCGACGATGGCCGAGGTGGCTGGCGGGCGGATCGTCTACTTCTCGATGCACGGCGGCGAGGGCGCGAGCGAGCTCGTCAGGCAGCACATCGCCCGCGGTGGCACGGCGGTGGTCCTTCAGCGCGGGGTGCGCGGCGATATGATCGCGATCTACGACGGCGAGCAGTACATCCCGCTGATGTGGACGCATCTCATCCCGGCCACGCTGGAGGGCAAGGCGATGCATAACGTCGCCAACGCGCTGGCGGCGGCGGCCATGGCCTACGCCCACGGCGTCGGCGTCGAGCCGATCAAGCAGGGGCTGCGCACCTTCACCACCAGCTTCTACCAGGCGCCAGGGCGGCTCAACGTGTTCGACGAGCACCCGTTCCGCGTGATCGTGGACTACGCGCACAACCCGGCGGCGTTCCGCGTCATGGCCGATCTGGTGAAGCGGCTGCGGCCGAACCACCGGCGGGTGATCGGCGTGGTCTCGGCCCCGGGCGACAGGCGCGACATTGATATCCAGGAGGATGCGACGATCGCCGCGTCGATGTTCGACACGATGGTGCTCAAAGAGGACGACAGCCGGCGCGGGCGGGAGGTCGGCTCGATCGTCGCGATGCTGCGCGAGACGGCGCTGGCGCACGGGATGCGGCCGGAGCAGATCGTCACCGTGATCGACGAGCTCGACGCGGTGCGCCACGCGCTGTCGCTGGCCGAGCCGCGCGACCTGGTGGTGATCTTTGCTGACGCGATCACTCCAGTTTGGAAGGAAGTCATCTATTTTGGCGGGCGCAGGCCGGCCGATGACGAGCTGTAGATCGACGGGCAGATCATCCACAGATAGGCCGTAGGGGCGCAGCAAGCTGCGCCCACAGATACCGTGCCCCCCACATTGTCATCCCAGCGGCCGATCGCTCCATTCGTGGGGCACGCCGCCGCGAGGGATCTGGGCTGGCACAGCGCCGATCGAGCGTGCGGCGGAGCCTTCGCTACCTTTCACCCATGCTCACGCCCAAGTTGCGCCCGGCCATGCTTTCATCTACAATGCCGAGGCATTCCACAGGGCGAGGCAGAAGAACGCGAGTTATTCGAATAGCGATGTCCGTAGAGCAATAGGATTGCTCTACGGATTGCGGAAAAGCGGGGCGGTTTGGAGGGCCGCAGGTCCCTCCAAGAATCACTTTCTCATAACTCATTATCCGTATATGGTCTAACGCGTTGATAGAAGCATGTGTGTATGGTGGACGAGGAGGGGCGGCTGGTCGATGCGGCGCGGCGCGGCGACGTTGAGGGCTTCAATGCGCTGGTGCGGCTGTATGAGCGGCGCGTCTACAATCTATGCTACCGGATGCTCGGCGACGCCGACGCTGCCGCAGATGTGTCGCAGGAGACGTTTCTCTCGGCGTACCGCAACTTGCGCAGCTTTCGCGGCGGCGTGTTTCGATCGTGGCTGCTGCGGATCGCCACCAACGCCTGCTACGACGCGCTGCGGGCGCAGAAGCGCCGCCCGACGGTGTCGATCGATGCGAGCGATGGCGACGAAGACGCCACGCCGCTCCATCTCGTCGATAGCAGCCCTGGCCCGGAAGATGCAGTGCAGCGCAGGGAGCTCGCCGCGTTCCTTCAGCGCGGCCTCGCCTCGCTGCCGGAGGACCAGCGGGCGATCGTGGTGCTGTGCGATATCGAGGGACTCTCATACGAGGAGATCGCGCAGATCACCGGCGTCCAGCTCGGCACCGTCAAGTCGCGGCTCAGCCGAGGGCGTGGGCGGCTGCGCGAGATCCTGCGGGCTGGGGAACTTTTGCCGCAGCAGTATCGTCTGAACAATAAGGCGATATGAACTATGACACACCAATCACAACTCACCGAGAGCGACCTCGAACTTCTCTCAGCTTACCTCGATAACCAGCTCATGGGTGCCGAGCGCGCGCTGATCGACGGCAGGCTGCCGCAGGAGCCGGCGCTGCGGGCGATGCTCGAAGACCTGCGCGCCACGACTGTGCTGCTGCGCGGGCTCGACTCCATGATCCCGCCGCGCTCGTTCACCATCGACCCATCGCAGGCCGCTCGCCGATCGGTCGGCTGGTCAGTGTGGATGAGGGGCGTGGCGGCGCTCAGCGGCGCGCTGGTCGCGATTTTGATCGTGGTCGGCACGCTCGGCGTCGTCGGCCGGGGCGGCTCTGGGGCTTCGATGGCCAGCGCCCCGACGAGCGCGCCAATGATGTCGGCGAAGTCAGCGGCGCCCACGGCGTCGATGGACTCTGCGGCTGGCAGCGCTCTGGCACCAGCGGCGCCTGCGGCGACGATGGCACCCGTCGCAGCGGCCGCTGAGTCTGCCGCAACGACGGCGCCGGCCGCGATGTTGGCTCCTGCGCCGGCCGCTCCCGCCGCCACGGCAGTTGCGGAGAACTACGCCGCGTCAACGAGCGATGCGACAGATGCGGCGTCGGCCGCTGCGCCGACGGCCGAGACGACGATGCAGACGGGCGACATGCCCGCCGCCAATTCCGCGCCGACCGACGACTCGGTGGCGCGATCCGCCGCGCCCGCCAATGCGCCCGCCGATGCGACGGCGGTAGCGCAGGTCACGATCGCCACTCCGGCGATCTCGTCGCCCGGCACGCAAAGTATTCAGCCACAGCCGCCGGTGCAGCGCGGCAAAAGCGCCACATTCTCATTTCTGGTAATCATTGTCGTGCTGGCAGTCATCCTCGCTGGCGCATCGATCGTCATCGCGATGCGCCGCCAGCGCTGAGCACCGCAAGGATGATCTATGTCACGCCCATCGCCGATGGTGACGCCGAGTACCTACGGCGCGCTGCCAGGTTCGCTGCTGCCTAGCGGTGACGACGCGTGGGATGCGCGGCTCAAACTGCTGACGCTGCTCAACACCGCAGATCTGATCGCGTCGTTCCGGCTCGACCACCTCGCACTGCCGCGCGGCCTGCTCGAAGTGGTCTGCCGCATCCCGGCGCTACGCTTCGCGCGGCAGCTGCTGGCCTACGATCGGTTGGTGGATACGGGCGGGTTGGTGGCTGGCTCGGCCTGGATCGTCGGTCAGTTCGCCGAGTCGTTTACGATAGCCGGGGCGGAGCACATCCCGCGCCACGGCCCGGCGCTGTTCGTCGCCAATCACCCCGGTCTGGTGGACGCGCCGGCGATCATAACGGGCATCGATCGCGCCGATCTGCTGGTGATCGCGGCTGACCGACCATTTCTGCGCACGCTGAGCGCCACCGCGCGCTACCTGCTGCTCGTCGAGCCAGAGACATCGGCGCGGCGGTCTGGGACGGTGCGGCGGGCGGCGGCGCATCTGCGCAGCGGCGGGGCACTGCTGATCTTCCCGGCAGGCACGATCGAGCCTGACCCAGCGACCATGCCTGGCGCGCTGGACTCGCTCGCTTCGTGGTCGGCGAGCGTGGCGCTGATCGCGCGGCTGGTGCCGGGGTGTCTGATCGTGCCGACGGCGGCGAGCGGGGTGATCGCCGGGCGGGCGCTGCGCCACTCGCTCGTCAGAGTGTACCGCGAGACGCGGCAGCGGAACTGGGTGGCAGCCACGCTTCAGGTGCTGCTCCCAGCCTACCGTAGGACGCCAGTGCGGGTGCGGTTTGGCGCACCGCTGCGTGCCAGCGATCTCCCGCGCGACGCTGCGGCGGCTATGGCCAGGATCGCGGGGAGCATGGCGCAGATCATCGGCGCGAGCGTAGCGGAGGCGGCTGAGCGGCAGCGCTAGGGGCGCTTGCCAGACGCTTGTCGCAGCGCCTGCGCCGGCAGCATGCCTGGCAGCGCAAGCAGCGCCGCGCCGAGCAGCGCTGTCATCAGCGCCGCTACCGCAAAGACGAACTCCACCGGCACCCCGGCGGCGAGCGGCGGGTGAAACCCGAGCCCGTAGTCCACAAACAGCGAGAGTAGATACCAGCCGAGGATCGTCAGCTTAGTCGGCAGACCGATCGGGCCGATCCGGGTGGCGAGCAGCAGCCCCTCGCACAGCAGCCCGATGTGGGT
>JAYUUK010000189.1:0-14156 GCA_043754595.1 Roseiflexaceae bacterium
GTGACGATCTGCCCAGGTGTCGGCGCGGTGAAGGTACTCAGGCCACCAGTCACCAGATTGGCCGAGCCGACGACGGTGGTGCAGTTGCCAAAGCTGTCGCAGACCCGCAGCTGGTTACTCACGTCGCCGGTGATGATCGTCGCCGACGTGCTCATGCGAACGCGGCGCGGCGCGTTGGGGAACAGCCCGGTGTACCAGGTTTCGGCCAGCGTGGTGTAGTTCCATGCGCTCGCTGGCACTGGGCACCCGATCTGCGTCGGGTCGAGGTTGAAGTCGCTCACCTCGCAGCGTACTACCGTTCGGCCATCGGCCAGCCGATAGAAGAAGAGCTGGGCATCGGGCGCTTTGGTGTCGATCGCGCCGCGCCATACGCCGGTCAGTTCGCGCTGGTTGCCGAGACTATCGCTGGTACCAATGTCTAGTTGGTAAATGCCCTCGATAGCTTGCGGCACGGCGGCGCTCCACAGCATTGCGCCGGCGGTGGGGGTCAGTGTGGCGGTGAGGCTGATCGGAGGGGTGGCAGTTCCCTGATTCCTCAGATCCCGGAGGCGCGGCAGCGCACTAGCCACTGTGCTGCGCACCGGGCTGACGAGCGATGCGACCTGTTTGGGCGTGAGCGGCACGCTGTAGATGGCCACCTCATCGGCGTCGCCCTGGTAGAACGAGGCGGTGCCAGCGTTGCTGCCAAGCCAGACGCGGTCGAAGGTGGCAACCGTGCCGCTCGCATCCACCTGCTGCACCAGCGCGCCGCCGCTGTAGCTGGCAAACTGGTTGCCATCGAAGCTGAGCGCGAGATGGTTCCAGCTATTGGGCGTCAGCACGCCGCCGCCCACCACCCGCATCGCCGTGCCGATCCTGGCAGTCGCGGTGTAGGCACCGCTGGCCGCACGGATCTCCAGGCTCGTCCCGGTTGCGTCGGCGGCGCTGAACAGCGTTCGCTCGACGGCACCTGGCCTCGCCCAGATGCTCACCGCATAGGCAGCGCCGGCAGGGCGAGCGATGATGCTGGAGAAGACGATCTGGTCGTTGCTTCCGTCAAAAGTCCAGCCGTGCCCTGTTTGACCGACGATCGCGCCCGGGCAGGCAATTGCAGCACAGCTGCCAACCTGCTGAAACACCGAGCTGTCCAGGAAGCGGGTCGCACCGTTTGGCTCCTCGGCGTGAAGCAGCAGCGTGGTATCGGCCAGGCTTGGAAGATCGGCGAGCGTGCCCTGGAACTGCGGCGGCTGGATCGTGCTCGTCGATGTCGACACTTGAGCGGCCGCGCCATTCGTACCTGGCGCTGGCGCAACCGGATTGCCAATCTCGTTTCCGCTGATCGCCACATCGGCGACTGGCGCGGTCGCGTCGAGCGCGAGCACGAGCGCGTCGGCATCGACCCGATTGCCCATATCGTCGGTCGCGTGGAGCTTGATGGTGTACTGGCCGTTTGGCGGGGCGTTGAACCGGAAGACTCCCCGCCAGGTTCCACCAGTACCAGTGGCCGTCAGATTGCCCAGCGAGCCCTCGGTGCTGAGAATCTCGGCGACGACGGTCGGGGCGCTCGACAGGTTATCGCCGATGGTGCCGGCGAGATTGAGCACCCATGTGCCAGCGTCATCGCCAGTGCCGGGGGCTGGCCGCAGCGCACTGGCGGTCAGATCCGCGTTCAGCGTCAGGGTCGGCACCTGGTCATCGACGCGCACCGTGACGGTGGCGACGGCGCTGCGATGCCCAAATATATCATCGGCGTAGGCGCGCAGCGGGAAGCTGCCGCCAGCGGCTGGCGTGTAGTTGAATAGCCAGTTGGTGCCGTCGCCGCTGGGCTCGGCCGCCAGCCACGGCCCAGCGGTCGCATCGCCATCGCCATCGTAGAAGACCCCCTGGACGTGCGATGTCGGATCGCTGGCGGCAATGCTGACGCGCAATGGCTGTCTGGCAACGACTACATTATTGGCCAGACCGAATGCTACCGTCGGGTTGTCGCCGTCGATGGTGAGCTGATGGCGCTCGACGACATCGAACCACGATTCTTGGTACTGATAGTGTGCTGCCACCGCTTCGGGGCTGAGCGCCTGCCCGTACAGTGAGATCGCGTCGAGCATGCCGTTGAAGCCGACGCCGATCCCCGGGTGGAAACCGACGCGAACTGGCGCGGTGCTACTGACGGCGGTCGCGCTGGCGGTGCCGGCCTCGGCGGTCCCGTTGATATACAAGCGGAGTGTGCTGCCATCAAACGTGGCGACGAGATGGTTCCACTGGCCCTGGTTGAGGGCGCGCTGGGCGATCAGTTCGCTGGTCCCCACCCGCGCGCGTGGGGTGAGCGCGCCAGCGCTCAGGCTCAGCAACATGTTGACGTTCGCGCCGCTATCGTCGGCCTTGGCGAGCAAAAGCTGTTCGCCTGGCCGCACCGCCTCCGGCCGAACCCAAAGCTCGGCGCTGAAGGTGTTGAGCGCCACCGTGGTATCTGGCAGCTCCAGACCTGAGTTGGCGGCTGACCCAAACACAGCGGCCTCGCGGATTCGCCCGCGCGCCCCGGCCTGGGGGCAGCTCGTGGTTCCGCCACAGGTGGCTGTGCTGCCGGCCACGTTGGCAAACGATGTGCTGCCGAGCACGTCATCGAGCGCCAGTTGCGCCTGTGGCGCCTCGCGTGCCAGCGCCGCAACTTCGCTCGCATCGGCGGCGTACTCCAGCAGCGAGACTTCATCGATCGTGCCGCGCACAAACATCACGTTTTGCCACGAGGCGCGCCCGATTGTCAGCGGAAGGTCGTTCGTGGCAAACGTTGGCGCTTGGACGGTGCGGAAGGTTGCGGCGTTATCGCCATCGCTGCCCTGGTCGGCATCGAGCGGCAAGTACATCACCCGGCCATCGGGCGCGGCGCCGCTCGGCGTATTGCGCAGCCCATTTACCTCGGTGGCACTCAGGCCACGGGTGTAGAGTGCAACGCCGCGGATCGCGCCGTCGAGAACATCGCAGTAGGTCGCGCTGCCACAGTGTCCAAATCGCCCCACCAGAATTGGGCCGCCTGGGTCATCGATGTTGCCGGCGAAGCTCGCATTCCCAGCGGCGGCACCGTTGATGTAGAAGCGCACCATCGTGCCATCGTGGGTCACGGCCACGTGTGTCCAGGTATCGAAACTGATGCGGTCCGTGCTGGAGAATGTGCTGTTGCCAGCCTGGTAGACAATTTCCCCCTGATTGCCGATCCGCATGCTAAAGCCATCCGGCAGGCCGCGCCCGCCGCGCGCCACAATGGTGTGTGACTCGAAGCCAGATTTGACCTTGACCCAGGCGGTGGCGCTGAAGGTCGAGAACACCGGGTTGCCAACCCGATTTGGGTCGATCTGAAGGTATTGCAGCTGACCGCGATCGAGGCGCAGCCCACCATCGGCTGCGTTGAAGCGCGGCGATGTGCCATAGTGGCGCAGCGATTCGGCGCGGTCGTTGAACTCGGAAAGGACCGCTGTGTCATCGCAGACAGGGACCGACGCGCCGCCGTAGTTCTTGTTGTCGTACAAGCGTACGCACGATCGACCGATTCGCACCGACGATGCCTCGTTATTATCGTTGGTGAAGATGGTTTGGTCGAAGTTTGGCTCGTCGTGGTTGGTGTTCCATACCATGTTATCGCCAGACGACTCGTAGCCTCCGTCGCCATACAGCGTCACATTGCCGCCAAGCGGGCGACCGACAGCGACGATATCGCCCTGGATCTGGCCGATCGGGCTGCGCGCAACCTCGACGCCATTGACAAACCCTATCAAGTATTGGCCAGGGCTGGCGCTGATCGCCAGATGCGTCCAGACGCCGGGGGTGAGGCTGCCGCCCAGCACCTCGGTGCGAGCGCCGCTGCTGTCTTTCACCTCGCCGTACAGCTTGCCGTTTGCCACCGCCAAATTGTAGCCGCCGAGCGTCGGATCGTACTTGCTGATGATCTTCTGGTCGCTGGTCACATCGTCGAGCTTGACCCAGGCAGCTGCGGTCAACCCCGTCGCCAGATCCAGGCTCGGTCGGTCGGCGATGACGATCGAGTCGTTGCCGTCGAATGCCGCCGCCTGACCATCGCGCCCTGGCAAGCCGGTGGTCGGGCAGCTCGAACCGCTGCAGAAACCGGTCTGGAGATTGCCAGAGCCATCGCGGAACAGCGTCGAGGTCGGCGGCTCTTCGAGTCGGGTCTGGAGCGCATACGAGCGATTATTCAAGCTGTTGAACAGGTCGCGGATACCGACGCTATCGAGCGCGACGCGGTAGATCTGCACGTCATCAAGATCGCCGTTGAACCAGTTATTCCACAGCTTCCATGAGACGGTGCCCTGGCCATCATCGTTGTAGTTCCAGGTCCCATTGGCATTGACCTGATAGTTGCGCAGCTGAGCATCGACCTGGATATCGTGGCAGGCATCGCAGGTGTCGATCTCCTTGAGCTCGAAACGGAACGAATTATCGCTGTCGAGCTGAAGGTCGCTCAACTCGTTTGGCGAGTAGTCGCCGACATCGATATTTTCCTGATACCAGACGCGCGAGCCTTTCCACAAGCCTTCGTACTCGGCGGTGCCGATGCCGTCGCCCTCGTTGATGACGTGGATCTTGCTGACCTTGAACTGCGCGTTGGGGCTGCTTCTCCCAACGAACAGTTCGCTGCCGGTTGGCCGGCTGCCAGGGCTACATGCGCCAGAAAGCGCCAGCCGCTCGGCCTCCACGCCGTTGATAGAGAAGACGAACTGGGTGCCGGTATAGCTCACCGCCACATGGCTCCACACCCCGTCCGAAATGCTATGCGTGGTCGCGCCGCTTTCGCACAGGGCGCTGCCGTTGCCAAATTCGGCCTTGAGTTTGCCGCTTTTGTTGACGTACAGGCTTGGATACGTATTGAACTGATCTTGCTTGCCCATGATCGCCTGCCACTCGTCGCCGTTTGCGTCGAGCGGTACCGGCCGGACATAGGCGGCCAGTGTAAATTGCCCCGTGCCCTGGCTCATGTCCAGGCTCGGGCTGCTCGTAATATCGATCCAGCTGCGTTTGTCAAACACGCCTACCCGGTCGCCACCACGGCTGTTGGCGATCCGTGGCGTCCCATTGCCCTTGCCGCTGGTCCGCTGCTGCAGATACGAGCTGTCGTTTATGGTGCCGTTGAACGCCAACGTCAGCACTGGGTCGCGGAACTGGCCCTGCACTTGCACCGGCGTCATTGGGTAAGGGTAGAGTGAGATCTCATCGAGCTTGCCGCCAGCCGGCCCGCTCGCCGTGATCGGCGCGGTGTTGGCGCACAGCCCCGCGCTGGTGTTCCACGACCCAACACTGCTGCCATTAATGAACAACGCGAGCTGCGGGCTGTTGGCCACCAGCGTCACCAGGCTCCACCCGGTGCTGGTGAGTGGTTGGTTGGAGAGCTGCTGCACCGCGTTCGTGGCGCAGTCGGCGCTTTCGGCGGCAACCGAGATCTTGTTATCCGAGTCGAGACCGAGCGCGAATGTCCGCTGGGTCGAACCGCCGCCTTTTGCGATCAGTGGGCGAACGCCAGACGGCGCGCCGGGGTTGACCCACAGCGACAGAGTCCAGGTGGGCGCTGCGATGGTCTGGCTATGGGCGATGCTGACCGACGTGCCTGGGGTCATGATGAGCCCGCGCCCGCCGTAGCTGGCATTATCGACCGCTGGGCAGGCATTGGCCTGGCAGGTGGCATTGTTGCCAAACGGCGAGGCATCGGCAAATCCACCGGTGTTCGTGGCTTCCTCAAATGGCAGCCACACCACCCGCCCGCCGCTCAGTTGGTCGACGCTGGCGATGATCGCGCCGGCGCGGGTGGCGACGTTGGTCGTCGTGGTGCTGGTTTGTGCGCTGAGGTCGAGCGAGCCGCTGAGCGTGCTGTTGGCGAGCGGCCCGAGGCGGTAGGCGGTCGGCGCGATATCCGGCTTCGATGCAGTGCTTTCAAGATCGGCCTCGAACAAGCCGAGCGCGAAGCGGTCGCGCAGGGTGCTGGAAATGACAGCGCTGAAGCCGACGCTGCTCCCAGCGGCCACGATCCCATCGTTGACGCCATCTGGCTCGTTCAAGCTCGACTGGATCTGGAGCGGCTCGTTGCTGCTGAGCACGCGCGGGTTGAGGCCGTAAATTTTTTCGCGAACATCGAGCAAGCCGTCGTTGTCGGTATCGGGGTCGCGCGGATCCGAGGTGACGCGAAAGCGCAGCGGGGCATCGTTGGCATCGTAGCCGAAGATGATGTCCCAGCCCGCCACCTCGTCGCCGTCGCTCAACCCATCGTTGTCGCTATCGGTCTTGGCCGGGTCGAGGTCGCGGCGGATCTCTTCGAGGTCGCTCAAGCCATCGCTATCGGTATCGGCGCGCTGGGGGTTGAGACCAAGCGATGCGTGTTTGAGCTCGTAGGCGTCAGATAGCCCATCGCGGTCGCTGTCTGGGGCATTGTCGCTCAGATCTGGACCGCCGGCGGCGCGCCCGAGTAGGCCATCGCCATCGGCATCCTTCAGATCGGGAAACTTCGCATCCCAGGCCAACCGGAACCCACCATCGCCATCGCTATCCGTGAGGCTCATAAACCCGTCGAGCGTGGCGGGAAACACATCGAATGCGAACGATGGTGCCAGATCCATATAGTTGGAATCGCGCTTGGTGTACGTGCTACAAAAACGCAGCGCGCAGTAGAGCGATGGCACGGCGTAGCCTTCAGCCAGATAGAAGCCATCGGGGTGCCAGTTGAGCTGTGGATCTTTGAGCGTAAGCGTGGTGGTGATGGTTTGGGTGACGACCTCCTGCTTGGCGAACCCTGCACCGCTCACCAACCAGTTGGAGCGCATCTGGCCCTGCTGGACACCGAGACGATTGTGGATCTTCTGGTTGTCCTGTTCCTCTTTAGTGGTGAACTGATAGCGGACAGTCGAATTCGGCAGCTTATCGGCCGATTCGAGGATGAGGTTCGTCGAATAATTGAATTTGCTATTGAGCCGCAGCCTGGTGACGACATCGGCGCTCACATCGAGCGTATTGCCGGCCACCATGCCAATAGAATCGCCGGCGTCATTGCGGCGTGGCGGCATCTTCCAGTTGGTTGGCGTGATCCGGTCGCCGGCGGTCATATCGACGAGCGGCTGCGTATCCCAAAAGATCGCTGCGATATACTTGGTGAGGTTGCCGCTAATGCCTTCGCACAGCACCTCGCTGATCGAATCGAGCGTCTCCTTGAAACGTTCGGAAAAGCCACACGCCAGCCCGATGACGGCGTCGATCAGACCGATGAGCGCGGCGATCACCGTACCAATCGGCACGATCGCCGCCAGCGCGCCGAGCATGAACACATTCACCGCCACCGACGCCGCAGTTTCCACAATCAGCGAGGTGATAGTGAAGAATGTCACATCGCCCGATGCGATCAGCGCCATCAGTTTGGCGGCGAACACGACCACCTCGATGACGATCCCGAGCACATCGGGGCTAAAATTTGACGCATCGGCGATGGCGTCGGTCGCCTTAGCGATTTTGGCCGATACTTGATTGAGATCGGTCACGAGACCGGCGATTTTGGCCTGCGCATCGCCGATCTTATCGGCGGTGGCGATCGCATCCATCGCCTTGCTGATCGTCTCGGCACCGGTGCGAGCGACGGTGCTGGCATTGATGAGCTGGTGCGCTTCGACCATGGCCTTGACGGCGTCGAAGGCACCATAGAGCGTGTTGACCTTGTCGATACCATCGGCGGCGACCTGCATCGAGATGAGGGTTTTCGTCGCTGGCACGCTCGACGGCTCTGGCACTTCCAGGCTTTGATCGAGCGCGGCGAACGCCTTGCTGTACAGCCCGTTGTTGCCTTGAGCGGGCAGGTGCGGCATATCGAGCAGGAGACTCGCCGCAGGGCCGCCATCGCCGGTGAGTTGCTGGTTGCCTAGGGCGGTGAGCAAGCTGGTAGCATCGGCATTCACCAGCAGCGTGCGGTGCTGCTGCGCGCTGAGCACCGAGTTGACCATCGACTCGGCGATCGTGCCGGCCACCGCCTCGGCCGAGGCTGGCGCGGCGAGCTGTTCATCGGCATTGGCAGCGCTGCTGCGGCTGGCGATCACGCCATCGAACGTGGCCATGCCGCCGCGACCGGAGTTGAGCGCCAGATAGAATGAGAGCAGCAGGTCTTTGGCACCGCGCAGCGCGCTGGTGTTGGCCGCTGGCGCACCGCCGAAAGCCTGGAGCGGTGTGTCGAGCGCCGGCCCGATCTGCTGCCAGGCATCGGACAAGCTGGCCTGCTCCCAAAGACCCGCCCCTTTGTAGCGAAAGGGTTTCCACGATAGGCTAGAAATCGTTGAGGCGGGCGCCTCGGCCATGTTGAAGCTGACCGCGCCATCACTACCAATTGTGGCATTTGGCAAGCCAAGCGAGGCGGTGGTATGCAAGCGGGCGATTATTACCGTTGGCAGCGCCGTGCGCGCCACATCGTTGGCGACGAACGTATCGTTGAGGAAGCTGAGCAGCAGCGGCGATTGCTGCGTGGCACCGCGCTGTGTGCTGACGAACAGCGCGGCACTCTCGCCCTCATCGACGAAGCTCGCGGTGCGAACGCTCAGGGCATCGGCGGGAATGTTCCATCGCTCGGCTTGGCCGACGGCAGCATTGCTGGCGCGATCCCAGCGCGCCTTGATCGCCGCCGGGGTGATATCGAGTTGGCCATTCCCGCTGCACGCCGCCGACGTCGGCGCATCACAGTCGCGCCCGGCCACAAACGCTCGTTCGAGCCCGCGCGCCAGATTCCAAAGGTGTGGCTGGAAGGCGGCGGTACCGGCATCGGGATGCTGGGCGATCGTGGCGACCTCGACGCCGCGATCCTCGCGGGCGGTGAGGGCCACCATATAGAAATCGTCGTAGTAGCTATGAATGATCGACGCGGCGTTGCTGGTCCAATTACGAGTTCCGCTGCACCAGCGTTCGCTGCGCGCCGAGCCGCTCAGTTTGGCCCACTTGGTATATTTCTCTCTCTCGCGCTGCTCGCGCGGGAGCGCGTTCCACCACGCCTGGTTGAAAGTCTCGCCCGCTGCGTTATCAGCGTCTGGCGAGGCGCTACAGCTATCAGTCTTGGATTGAACGTTCCATGCGAGGCGCACCTCGTGGGGCGGCACGGTGCCCTGTTGTGGCCGGAACATCATGTTGGCGGTGAAGGCGACTGGCGCATCGCCGATGGGGTTGCGTTGCACATCGAGCGGCACATACGCCAGCAGGCTGCGGTCGGAGCCACTGAGCCTGACGGTAATCTGGTACGACCGAAGCTTTTCCTGATCGAGCCAGCGATCGAACCAGGCGGCGATCGCTGCCGGCTTGGCGAGATCGACGCCGTCGAGCGTTGGCATATCGGTGCCTGCGTAGCCGGCCTTGACCGGCAGACCGCCAAAGCTTCTTGCGAGGTACGGGATCTTGACTTCGAGGGTTGGCACCAGGCGCATATCGCCGTCGGCGAGGCGCCCGCTCAGGCCAAGCGT
The DNA here is from genome assembly GCA_043754595.1 of Roseiflexaceae bacterium. Lineage (GTDB taxonomy): Bacteria > Chloroflexota > Chloroflexia > Chloroflexales > Roseiflexaceae > JAYUUK01. The sequence goes on from JAYUUK010000189.1 coordinate 9,453, forward strand.
ATCGGTGAGCACGCGGCGAATCTGACCTTCGCGGTCGTCGGCCGGCCAGTCCAGCACGCTCTGACTGTACCATAGCCGGCCAGGATTGGTCGGTCGGATGGTGAAGTCGAACAGCAGGGTTTTGCCTGGGGTGGTGTTGCTCGCCGAGAGCGCGATGCGGCGATTCGGCACGCCTTCGAGACTTCCATCGGCGTTGCGCGCTCCAGCCACCACCGTCTGCGGTGCCGCGTCGATCTGATCTGGCACGCCATCATTGTCGTTGTCGTCGTCCCAGGCATTTGGCACCATATCGCCGTCGGTGTCTGGGCAAAAAGTATCGCCGATGCACTCAATGAGATCCGATTGACCGTCATTGTTTGTATCGGCTGCGAGCGGGTTGAGCCGCCAGATTCGGCCATCTGGGCCGGTGATCGGGTCGAGCTCGAGACCGTCGCTCAGCCCATCGCCGTCGGTATCGCGCTGGGTTGGCTTGGTGCCAACTTCGAGCACCTCGATACCATCGCTGCGTCCATCGCCATCGGTATCGTTCTTGGTCGGGTCGGTGCCGATCACCGCCTCGGCCCCATCGGTGAGGCCGTCGCGGTCGCTGTCATCGCCTGCCCCTAGCTGGCGGGCGACGCTGAGCGCCACCGGCGATGGCACCGCGCCGCGCGGGGGGGCTGCGGCGCGAACTGGCGCTGGCGAAGCGGCGGCGGCAGGATGGATCGGAAACACGAGGTTGGCGATCAGGATCGCCGGGATCGCAACACCCAGCGCTCGGGCGAGCCGACGCGAGCGGATCGAAGCGAGCAGCGCGAAGACAGCGAAGGTCACTAGGCAAACAACGGCCAGGTTCAGCGCCAGCGCGCCCCAGGCCACATCAGCGAGCCAGCGCAGCGGCAGCGCGAGGCTCGATGCTGGGCCGAATGCGCGATAATCCACCGTGATCGTGCCTTGCACCGTCTCGTTGCGCTGCGGGTCGGGCAGGTTGAGATGAATCACCTGGCGGCGCGGCAGACCAGCGGCATCCACCAGCAACTCACCATCACCATTGGCACCGAGGTATGCGTCGATGATCGCCAACTGGCTGCCGGCTGGCAGTCGGCCCTGCTGGCGCATGATCCGCTCCATCTGGGCGCTGATCTGGCGAGCGAAGGCCGGGCCATCGATTTGGAAGCGATAGCGGGTCATCGTCTCGCCGGCGAGCTGCTGCTGCTCGGGCGACCCGACGGAGCGGGCCACATCGAGCAGGCCGAGCACATCGCTGTTGGCTCCAAACATGGCGGTTGGGAGATCGATCGTCTCCCACGAACCATCGGCAAGCTGGCTGCGCGCCACGCCGTTGATCACCTGGAGCTTCGTCACGCCTACACCGGTTTCGAAGTTCCCCGATCCTTTGGCGATTCGCAGATCCAGCATCTGGTTGCGCAGATCCACCTGTCCACGCACCGCGAGATCCTGTCGCTGCGGCGTGCGGCCGGCCTGATCGATCGAAGCGCCGGGGACGACGACGGTCTGTATACGCGCATCATAGCCAAAGCTGCCACGTTCGTGCACCTGAGCGATGGCGTTGTGGAATGATTGACCGCCGAACGGGACGACGCGAGCGATAATCATCAGCGAGACGAACAGCGCGAGCGATGCGATGCAGATGCGTCGGAACGTAAACATGCGCTTCCTTTGACAAAAAACAGGGAGGGCGACAGGTGTGCGTGGAACAATCACAGCCTTCCCTATTGTATGCATCGCCGGGCCGCGGCCCTGTATCGAAATCTGAGCGAAGAAGAAGATCATTTATAGCGGATGTCATGTCCACGGCCACGTTTTGCGATCATGAGCTACACAGCCGGCTAATCGCACTGTTGGGGATGTGCTGGCACGGTGGGAGCTGAAGTCATACGCGAGCTAGCGAGGCCTGACGTGTTGGCGCGCCAAAAAAGCGATCGTTCAGCGTGCGCAATGCCGAGCGCTGACAGGCGCGGCTCCTCGTGCATATGCGATTGGCGATTGGCGAACGCGGCATTCTGATGCAAAGCAATGCCTGTGTGACGCACCCCATGCAGCGTGCACTAGCACGAGTTATCCGCTCACCGGCCCCCATGCTCGCGAGCACGGGGGCCGATAAGCGGATACCATGGAATGCGGCTAGGCGTGGCGCTGGCAATCTTGTGCATCCTGCCCGTGCCCAGGTGCGGCTGGTAGCAGTTTGGCACGGGCAGGTGGCCGACGTACCCCGATCTAGCCGATTGGGTTGGCGCGGTACCACGCCACGGTGTCGCGCAGGGTGTCCACGAACAGGCGCGGCATCACGCCGAGCTCGCGCTGCGCCTTGGCCGAGCTCAGCGGGCGACGTAGTCGGATGGTGCGCAGTCCATTCACGGTCACCACCGTCGGTTTGCCGGTGAGCTTCGCTATATTCTCCATCACAAACGCCACTGCGAGCCCTGCGGTGTACGGCAGCTTGAGCGCCGGCCGCGGCACGCCGCTGACCTCCTCCAGCATGGCGTTGATCTGCCCGAAGCTATAATCGGCGTCGCCGCCGATAATGTAGCGCTCGCCGCTCCGCCCACGCTCGACGGCGGCGATCATCGATGCAGCGACGTCGCGCACGTCTACCGGCGAGCCGTAGCCATCGACCTCTGCCGGCAGCCTGCGGTTGATGAAATCGAGCACTAGCTGTCCGGCCTGGGTCGGTGCGGCGTCGCCAGGGCCGTAGATCCAGGCTGGTAGGATCTGCACCACCGGCAGCGCCGATGTTTTGAGGAATTCGAGCAGCCGCTCCTCGGCGACGACCTTGGATTTGAAGTACAGGCTCTGGAAGGTGATGTCGTCGGGCGGGACGGTCTCGTCAGATGGCTGCCCGTTGGGTCGTCCGCCGATCACCCCTGACGAGCTGACGTAGATCACTTTTTTGATGCCGCGCCGCTCGGCCTCGCGCAGCAGCGCCATCGTCCCCAGCACGTTGATCTGCTCCAGTTTGGGCCAGTGATCGCCTGGGGCACCGGCCTCGCGGAAGTAGGCGGCGGTGTGAAACAGCACGTCGTGCCCGTCCAGCTGCGGCGCGAAGGCCGCGACGCGCTCCATATCGCCTTCGACGACGTCGACATCGAGGCCGGCGAACTGGGCCGCAGCCTTGGCTTTTGAGCGGACGAGCGCGGTGACCTGGTGGCCCTGATCGATGAGCTGGCGTGCGAGGTTGGAGCCGAGCAGGCCGGTGGCCCCGGTGATAAATGCGCGCATTGTCATTCCTTTTCGTATTGCTCTCGCGATCTGTCCTACCTACTATTTGGTAGTCTTATCGCACGTTTTCCGGGCAGGTTACCCACAGATAGGCACAAGCGAGCGATCCCAACACGAATCCGCCAATTTTTGCGACTATGCGCGAATGCTGGACAACCGGGCAGATCGTGGAGATAGGTGCAGGTCCCTCGCTCCTTACTCCTCGCTCCTCGCTACCTTCGCAGCATCCCATCGAGCAACATATCGACCGTGTCGGTGGCGAGGGCCGCGAGCGGGACGCGGGTGTGGATCGTCACCTCGTGGAGCGACTCGACGAGCACCACAAAGTTGATCGCCGTGACTTTGCCGTTCAGGCTGCGGATCTCGCCGCGCTCGTATGCCGCCTCGATCGCCTGCTGCACTGGCTCGAAGAGCCCCAGATAGACCGCGCGGTTGAGCCGATCGGCGTTGGCCGGCTCGATCGCCGGCAGATCGGCGCGAAACAGCCGCGAGATATCGATCATCGGCTGCTCGACCAGCCACATCGCCACCGCCCGCAGCTGCGCGCGTAGGTCGCCGCGCGCCCCTTCGAGCTGCGTCACGATCGCCGCGCGATGCCGGGCCAGGTTGCGCTCGGTGGCCTCGATGAACAGCTGCTCTTTGCCGCCCGGCATATGATGGTAGAGCGATGCCTGCCTGATCCCCAGGGCATCGGCGATGTCCCGCATCGTGACCGATGCGTAGCCGCGCTCGCCAAAAATCCGCTCGGCGCTGTCCAGCAGCCGTGTTCGCGAATCGCTTTCGGGTTGTTGATCGATGTTCAACCTACTGTTCATTAGGGAGATGATATCCCAACAGCGGCACACTGTCAAGCGTCAACACTGTTCGCATAGAGAGCTGTTTGCTCTATAATCACAGCATTGGAAGCATTGCCAATCGAGAGCACGCAGCGTATGGCCGCACAGACACATCGAACTATCGGTATCTTCTCGCCACTCTTTAATGGCTCGTATTTTGGAGCGATCCTGAGCGGTTTGCGCACGAGTGCCGTCGAGCACGAGTTGACGCCGCTGGTGCTCGCGATGACTGCGCCCGAGGCTGCGGCGACACACATCTGTGCCGATGCGATCGATGGATGGGTCTCGATTGCGATGACCGAGGGCCTCGATAGCCTCGCGAACGTGTCTCCGGTGGTTGTGATCAGCGCTGAGGCCCCCAATTGTTCGAGCATTCTGATCGAGAATACCGCTCCCTTTCAGCGGCTAGTCGAGCATCTGATCGACCAGGGACACCGCCGAATCGCCTTCGTTGGTTGGCTGGCAATATCCGACCCGCGCGAGCGTCTGCAAGGGTACTGCGCCGCACTGGCCGCGCATGGCATTCCCTACAATGAGGCGTTGGTAGTCGACCCTGGCAATTCGTTTCCGAGAGGTGGCGCGTTCGCTGCCGAGCAATTACACGCTGCAGGTATCGAGTTTAGCGCAGTGGCGCTCGCCAATGATTACA
>JAYUUK010000190.1:0-4603 GCA_043754595.1 Roseiflexaceae bacterium
ATCGCATCGGTGCTGATCTACGGCAACGAGATCACCGGCGTGCTCTACGGCGTGGCGCTGACCGGCATCGGCATGCTGACGCTGACCGGGACGACGATCTCGATGGATAGCTTCGGCCCGATCTCGGATAATGCCAACGGCATCGGCGAGATGAGCGGGCTGGATAAAAACGCCCGCAACGTGATGGACGACTTAGACGCGGTGGGCAATACGACCAAGGCGGTCACCAAGGGCATCGCGATCGGCTCGGCGGTGATCGCCGCCGTGGCGCTGTTTGGCTCGTATCTTACCGATGTCTCCAAGGTGCAGGGCGCGATGGGAATCGACGTGTCAAAACAGCTCGCCACCATCGGCATCCAGGTGAGCACGCCGGTGGTGTTCGTCGGGCTGCTGCTCGGCGGCGCGGTGCCGTTTCTGTTCTCGGCGCTGGCGATCCGGGCGGTGACCCGCGCGGCGAGCGAGATCGTCAGCGAGGTACGGCGGCAGTTCAAGATCCCCGGCGTGATGGAGGGGACGACGCTGCCGGACTATGCGCAGGCGGTGAGCATCTCCACCGCAGCGGCGCAGCGCGAGCTCCTCAGCCTCGGCACGATCGCCATCTTGACCCCTGTCCTGGTCGGCTTCACGCTCGGCGTCGAGGCGCTCGGCGGCTTTCTGGCGGGGATCATCACCGTCGGGCAGCTGATGGCGGTGTTTCAGAGTAACGCCGGCGGCGCGTGGGATAATGCTAAAAAGTATATTGAAGAGGGTAACTACGGCGGCAAGCGCTCCGAGAACCACAAGGCCTCGGTGGTCGGCGATACTATCGGCGACCCGCTGAAGGACACGTCTGGCCCGGCGCTCAACCCGATGATTAAGGTGATCAATCTGGTGGCGCTGATTATCGCCCCGATCATCGTGACCGTCAGGCTGCCCGGCCAGCCGATAGGCGCTGGCGTCGCCGTGGCGATGGCGCTGGTGCTGGCGGCGATCATCTGGGCGATCTGGCAGAGCAAGCGCGAGCGTCCTGGGGTGGTGTAGCACAACGAAGTCAGAAGTCGGTAGACAAAAAGACGCCCGCTCGATGCTAGCATCGAGCGGGCGTCTTCTTCTTGGTGGGCACTCATGCCTGGTGGGTCAGCTTCGTTAGTACGACTGCCGACTCCTGGCTTCTAGTATCGCGTGCTGCGCTTCTGGGCGCGGAAGCAGTCGTCGCAGAGCACCGGCTTGTTGCCGCGCGGCAGGAATGGCACGGTCGCATCCTTGCCACACTGCGCGCACTGCACGGTGTGCATCTCGCGCTCGCCGCCCGCAGCGTAGCCGCCGCGCGAGCCGCCTCGATCGCCGCCGCCGCCGCCGCCGTAGCTGTCGTCGCCATAGCTGCCACCGCCACCGCCGTAGCTCCCACCGCCACCGCCGCTGCTGTAGCCCCCACCGCCACCGCCACCGCCACCGCCGTAGCCACCGCCACCGCCGCTGCTGTAGCCGCCGCGGTCGCTGTAGCCACCGCCGCCGCCGCCGCTGCGCGCGCCGCCCTGCTGCGATTTACGGCTCTGGCGGCACGCTGGGCAGCGCGTCGGCTCGTTGGTGAACCCCTTTTGTGCGTAAAACTCCTGCTCCCCCGCCGTGAAGACGAACGGCGTGCCACAGTCGCGGCACGTCAGTGTTTTGTCAGCGTAGCTCATCGCTCGGCTGCTCCTTTGGACTTGACCTGGTATTCGGGGGTTTAGCAACCGTGTGGCTGGGGAGGAATTCCTTGGGCGGGCAGACCATCCGGCGCGCCTCGTGAGACCAAACCTTGCCGCAGAGTGTATCACGGGCCGCCTCTATTTGCAAATCGGGGGTGCGTCGGGTCAAAACCATCGCGGGTAACAGAGATCGCGTACAATAGGCAGACGTAACCAGGAGGATTGTATGTCTGCTGGATTTTTGCCAATGCCGCCGCGCACCGGCCGTAGCGCGCCGCCGATCGTCGCCGCCGAGACTGAGCGCGGCCTGTGGTCGCAGCTGCTCACCGCCTTCCGCGACATGAGCGGCGCGTTCGATAGCTTCGCCAACGACGCCGACCCGCAGGTGCGCGCGCTTGGGCGGAGCGCCCGTGGCCGCCGCCCGGCCCACGCCGATGATTTCTTCGCCATCGGCGATCTGTGCGCCGAGCTCGCCGGGCGCTCAGGGCAGCTCAACCAGACCTACCTCGCCAAGGCGATCGCCGCCTATAGCCGCGCCGCCGATATCGACCCATCGGTCAGCCCGGCTACCAGGGGCGCGCTCGTCAGCCTGGCGCTGTGGGTCGCCGAGTGCGCCCGCGTGCTCGGCGGCGATGAGGCTATCGATACGGCGCTGCTGGCGTGTGAACGTATCGCCGAGCTGCTCGCCAGCCAGAGTCTGGCCGATGCCGAGCGGGTCAGGCGCGCCGCAGATGAGCTGCAGCAGGCCAGCAGCGGCCAGCCATCGGCCGCCCCTTCTGGCGACGCGCGTGGCGCCAGGCAGATCTGCGAGCAGGGGCAGATGCTGCTGCGCCAGGGCCGCCCGCTCGATGCGCTGCCGCAGTTCGAGCGCGCCCTATCGCTCGACGACCGCCACCAGCCGGCGTGGCTCTGGCGCGCGATGGCGCTCACCGACCTGCGGCGCTTCGATGAGGCGCTTACGAGCTACGACCGGGCGCTGGCGATCGAGCCGGATGCCGCCGGGGTCTGGAATAACAAAGGCTCGCTGCTGATGGAGCTCGGCAGCCACGAACAGGCGCTCGCCTGCTTTCGCCGCGCGCTCGATCTGTCGGGCGCGACGGCGTCGGTCAAGGCGATCTACTGGCTCAACACTGGCAAAGTGCTCTACATGCTGGCGCGCTACGCCGAGGCCCGCGATGCGCTGACCCGCGCCCACGAGCTCGACGCGTCGCCGGAGAGCGCCGCAGGGCTCGCCGCCTGCGCCGAGCGGCTCTCGGCGCGACACGATAAGGAGCGTCTGTGACGCTTGCGATCCACTGGTTTCGCCGCGATTTGCGGCTGCGCGATAACCCGGCGCTCGCCGAGGCCGTCGTTCGATCCGACGGTGCGGTGCTGCCGCTGTTCATCCTCGACGATGCGATCCTCCGCGCGCCAGATACCGCCCCGGCGCGGGTCGCGCTGCTGCTCGATGCGCTCGCCGATCTCGATAAGCAGCTGCGCGCGCTCGGCTCGCGCCTGGTGGTCCGCCGCGGGCCGAGCATCCCGACCCTGCGCGAGATCGCCACGTCCAGCGCCGCCGCCACGGTCTGCTGGAACGCTGATCACACGCCGTTTTCGCGGCGACGCGATGCGGCGGCGTCAGCCATGCTCGCTGAGCTCGGCGTTGGCACGCGCGTCGTCCAGGAAGCGATGCTAATCGGCGCAGACGAGCTGCGCAGCGGTGCGGGTACGCCCTACACTATCTACACCCCCTACGCGCGGCGCTGGCGCGAGCTCGTCGCCGCGCAGTCCGGCAGGTTCGATGCCATCGCAGCGCCGCAGCGTCTCGCGCCGCTCAGCGCCGCCATCGCCGATCTGCCGCTGCCCAGCATCGCCGCTCTCGGCGTCACCATCGATCAGGCGCTGCCGACCGGCGGCGAAACCCCTGGCTACGAGCGGCTGGCAATCTTCATCCGCTCGCGGGCGGCAGATAACTACACCGCTGGACGTAACCTGCTGGCCGAGCCTGGCACCTCGCGGCTCTCGCCCTATCTGCACCTCGGCTGCGTCGCCCCGGCCGCCGCGCTACGCCTCGCGCTCGATGCCATCGATCGGTCGCCGCCCGAGCGCGCCGCTGGCCTGACTACTTGGGTCGGCGAGCTGGCCTGGCGCGACTTCTACTATCAGATCATGGTCAACTTCCCGCACGTGCTCGCCACCGCCTTCAAGCCAGCCTACGCCGATCTCGCCTGGGAGAACGACGAATCGCTGTTCGCGGCGTGGTGCGCCGGCCACACTGGCTACCCGATCGTCGATGCGGCGATGCGGCAGCTGGCGGCCGAGGCCTGGATGCATAACCGCGGCCGTATGATCGTCGCCTCGTTTCTAACCAAAGACCTGCTGATCGACTGGCGCTGGGGCGAGCGCTTCTTCATGCGGCGCCTTGTCGACGGCGACCACGCATCGAACAACGGCGGCTGGCAGTGGGCGGCAGGCACCGGCACCGATGCCCAGCCCTACTTTCGGATCTTCAACCCGGTCAGCCAGGGCGAGAAGTTCGACCCGCGCGGCAGCTACATCCGGCGTTACATTCCCGAGCTCGCCGATGTCCCGCTGCGCTATCTGCACGCGCCGTGGACCATGCCGCCCGCCGAGGCCGGCCGCATCGGCTTCGCGCTCGGGCGCGACTACCCCCACCCCTTGGTCGACCACGCACTGCAGCGGGCGCGGGCGCTGGCGCTCTACAAGCGCGGCACGGAGCCAGCCGGTTGATGTGTGGCAGCGGCTGAAATTGATGCGCAGCAGTGGCCAGGATGCGGCGCCCCGCTGCTCCAGCCGTGCTATACTTTTGTCATGCAACGAACATTTCGGCCGCAGCCGATCGGCATCGCCCTGCTCGCGATCGTGAGCTTTGTCGCGGCGCAGGGCACTGGCATCCGGATCTTTTTTCACCTCAGCTATGTGCTGGTCGCGTTGCT
>JAYUUK010000191.1:0-14050 GCA_043754595.1 Roseiflexaceae bacterium
GAGGCGACGTGGCGCTCCCCAGACGGCGATGCGATCTTCGGCCACACTCGGCTGAGCATCATCGACCGCACAGCATCCGCCGATCAGCCGATGCAGACGCCCGACGGCCGCTACACCATCGTCTTCAACGGCGAGATCTATAACTACCGCGAGCTGCGCGCCGAGCTGGTCGGCTATCCGTTCAGCTCGCAGGGCGACACCGAGGTGCTGCTGGCGGCCTACGCGCGCTGGGGCCACGCATGCCTGGACCGGCTGCTGGGGATGTTCGCCTTCGCCATCTGGGACACCACACGCCATGAGCTATTCGCCGCGCGCGACCGATTTGGCGTCAAGCCGCTGTTCCTGACGCGCGCGGCCGACGGTGGTCTACGGTTTGCCAGCGAGATCGCCGCGCTGCACGCCGCCGGCGTGCCAGCCATACCCGACGAGGTGCGCTGGGCGAGCTTTCTGGCCTATGGCCGGACGGACGACGGCTGCCAGACGTTCTGGCGCGGCATCGAATCGCTGCCGGCTGGACATCGGCTGACGTGGCGGGATGGCACGTTGGCGACGGGGCGCTGGTACGACGTGGCGGGCCGCGTCGATGGCCCGTTCGACAGGCGCCCTGCGGCGGAGGTGCGCGAAGAGTATCTGGCGCTGCTGCAGACGAGCGTGGCGCTGCGCTTCCGCGCCGATGTCCCGGTGGGCGTCAACCTCTCAGGCGGGCTGGACTCCTCGCTGCTGCTGGCGCTGGTGCGCGCGCGGCACGGGCACGAGGCGGTGGCGGCCTACACGTTTGTGACCGGCGACGCGGCCTACGACGAGCTGCCCTGGGTACGGCGGATGCTGGAGCGCAGCGGGATGCGGCTGGCGATCTGCGGGCTGACGGCCGACGAGGTGCCGGATCTGGCGGCCTCGGTGCAGCGCCACCAGAGCGAGCCGTTCGGCGGGCTGCCGACGCTGGCCTACGCCAGGCTGTTCGAGCGCGCGCGGGGCGAAGGGACGCTGGTGCTGCTCGACGGGCAGGGGCTGGACGAGCAATGGGCCGGCTACGACTACTACGCCGCCACGACCGACGGTGCCGATGGGGCGCTGGTGCAGGGCAGCGCCGATAGGCCGCTGCGGCCGGAGTGCCTGCTGCCCGAGTTTGGCGCGCTGGCCGCGCCGCTGCCGCCTGCCGAGCGCAGGCTCGATGGGCTGCGGGCGGCGCAGCTGCGCGATGTGACGCAGCGCAAGCTGCCGCGGGCGCTGCGCTACAACGACCGGGCCTCGATGCGGGCGAGCGTCGAGCTGCGCGAGCCGTTTTTGGACCACCGGCTGTTCGAGCTGGCGCTGCGGCAGCCGCCGGAGCGGACGATCGGCGATGGGACGGGCAAGGCGCTGCTGCGCGAGCTGGCCGCCGAGCTGCTGCCTGACGGGCTGGCGCTGGCCCCCAAGCGGCCGGTGCAGACGCCGCAGCGCGAGTGGCTGCGCGGGCCGCTGCGGCCGTGGGCCGACGACCTGATCGAGACGGCGCTGGCGCGGCGCGGGGACTGGCTGGACGCATCGGCGGTGCGCGGCGCGTGGCAGGCGTTCTGCGCCGGCAAGAGCGACAACAGCCATTACATCTGGCAGTGGCTGAGCATCGGGATGCTGTGAGGGGACGATGACACCATTCGAGCTGACATATCTCGGGCTAGAGCCGCTGATGTCCCCGCTCTACCATCTGGTGCGCGGGCGTCTGAGGAATCTGATCGGTGGACGGCGTATCGGGCTGCTGGATGTGGGCGGGCGACGCTCGCACTACACCACCGGGCTCAGCGCCGATGTCATACTGACCGACCTACCACGGCGCAGCGCGATGCACCGCGCGCTCAACCTTGGCATGACCGACGCCATGGTCAAAGAGACGATCGGGCGGCGAAGTAACTTGCGTGCAGTAATCTACGATGATATGACGCGGTCATCGCTGCGCGGCAGCAGCTTCGAGGGCGCGGTGGCTATCGAGGTGCTCGAACACGTGGACTGCGACGAGCAGTTTGTGCGTGAGGTGGCGCGGGTGCTTCGGCCGGGAGGCTTCTTTCTGATGACGACGCCGAACGGCAACAGCGTGCCGAACCACAACCCCGATCACCGGCGGCACTACACCAGGACGCAGCTTGAGACGCTGCTGCTGACCACATTTTCTGAGGTGCGCGTCGAGTATGCGATCTATGGCGGACGCTTCCATAACTGGTCGCTGCCGAGCTGGAGCGCACGGCGGCCGCTACGCACGGGGCGCGCGATGGTCGGCGGCGCGCTGACGACGCTGCGATCAGCGGGGTCGGCGATGGCTGGGCGGGCGGGCGGGACACAGCATCTGCTGGCGGTGGCGCGGGTGGCGGGGGGCGAGCGATGAGCGCAATCGCGATCCGGGCCGAGAATCTTTCCAAGCTGTACCACATCGGCGAGCGACGAGCGCGCTACGCCACGCTGCGCGAGTCGATCATGCAGATCGGGCGGCGCGGCGCGCGGCGCGACGCCGAGGAGTTCTGGGCGCTGCGCGACGTCTCGTTCGAAATTCCGCGCGGCGAGACGGTGGGGATCGTCGGGCGGAACGGCGCAGGCAAGAGCACGCTGCTCAAGATCTTGGCGCGGATCACCGAGCCCACGAGCGGGACGGCCGAGATCTACGGCCGGGTCGGCTCGCTGCTGGAGGTTGGCACCGGGTTCCATATGGAGCTGACCGGCCGCGAGAACGTGCTGCTGAGCGGCTCGATCATGGGCATGCCGCGCGGCGAGATCCTGCGCCGCTTCGACGAGATCGTCGAGTTTGCCGAAGTCGAGCAGTTCATCGACACCCCGGTGAAGCACTACTCCAGCGGGATGTACCTGCGGCTGGCCTTCGCCGTCGCAGCGCACCTGGACCCAGATATTCTGCTGTTGGACGAGGTGTTGGCGGTGGGAGATGCTGCATTTCAGCAAAAATGCTTCGGCAAGATCGGCGATGTCTCCCGATCCGGCCGCACCGTCTTGCTGGTGAGCCATAACATGAGCGCGGTTCAATCCATCTGTCGCGTCGGGCTGCTGATCGATGGCGGGCGGGTGGCATTGCATGGATCGATCGGACAGGTCATCGAGCGGTACTATCGAACTATCGGGATGTTCGCCGAGCAGGGCGACAGCGCAGCGATGATCCGGTTCGGGCCGTTACGATTCAATAGCGGCGCGAGCTCGATCGCGCAGGATGAGCCGCTCGTGGTGCAGGCCCAGCTCGATCTGCGCGCCACAGCGAGCGAGCTGAGCCTGTTCCTGCTGATCGAAAATAGCGCCGGGCAGCTGGTGGTTCATCTGCGCGAGGAGTTTACGGCGGTGACGGCCACGACCGATGGGGAGCGACGGAGCTTCAGCATCGATCTCCCGACCCTCTGGCTCAACGCCGGGATCTACTCGGTGTATCTCAAAGGGCTTGCGCGCGGGCAGGGGTACGCCGAGCGCGCGCTCTCCGAACGCTACCTGCTGGATGTGATGGGGGTCAGCTCGCTGACCGACTCGGTGATCCACCCGCGCGCCGTGTGGCAGCTAGATCGAGACGACGCATGCCCAGACCGACCGTGATCGTGGCGCTGCCGCTGGCGTGGGGGGTGCGCAATGTGCTGCGCTCCGGCCTGTACGATCGGCTGAGCGCGCACTGCCGGGTGATCCTCGGCGTCCCAGCGGTGGGCCGCGACTCGCTGCTGGCCGAGGGGATCGCAGACGACGACCTGCTCACACTCGAGCCGCCGCACGAGACGCGGGTACATAGCTGGTTACTGCGGCTGCTCAGCCACGCGCAGCGGGCGCGCCACCCATCCTATAGCGACGCGACGCTGCTGGCGTGGAACGAGCGCAGTCGCGGGCTGCGAGCCAGAGCGCGAGATAGCCTCTTCGCCGTAGGTGGTCAACTCGCACAGGCGGCACCAATCTACGCGGCGCTTGAGCGGCAGCGGCGGCGCGTGGCTGCGGCGACGACCGACGCGCGCATCGAGGCGGCGATCGATCAGCTTCGCCCGATCGCCGCGCTCTCGACGGCCTGCGTCGTGGGGTGGGAGTGGCCGCTCTTTCGGGCGCTGCAGCGGCGTGGCATCTCCACGGTGGCGCACATTCTCTCATTCGATAATCTGACGAGCCGTGGCTATCTGCCGATCGGTGGATTCAGCCATTATCTGACGTGGCAGCCACGCATGAGCGAGGAGATCAGAACGCTGTATCGGGTGCCCCATGACCAGGTGACGGAGACGGGAACGCCACAGTTCGACTTTCATGTGCTCCCGCGCTACCGTTGGAGCCGTGAGCGGACGGCCGAGCGTCTCAGTCTGACGCAGCGGACGCCATATCTTCTCTACTGCGCTAACCACCACGCAATCACGCCGAGCGAGCCTGCGCTGGTGGCAGCGCTGGCCGATAGGCTGGCGTCCGATGCCACGCTTGGATCGCACCGGCTGGTGGTGCGGCTGCACCCGATGGATAGCTATACGCGTTGGGATGCGCTGCCGGCGCGCTGCCCGCAGGTGTGCCTGAGCCTGCCCTGGGCGCAGGGAAAAGCCGCGTACTGGGCAGCCCCGACCGACGACGACCTGGCGCTGCTGGGAAACTCGCTGCGTTATGCCGACGCGGCCCTGACCGTCGCATCGACTGCCGCTCTGGACGCCGCCATCGTCGATACACCGACCGTGTGCATCGGCTTCAACGCCGACGCGCCGACGCTGGAGAGCAGATTCTACCACGACGCTCATTTCTCACACCACTTCCGGCCGATCATGCAGCACGGGGCGACCCCGCTCGCGCGCACGATGGATGAGCTACTGCACGAGCTACGCCAGGCGACCGAGCGGCCAGCGGCACTGCAGAATCAGCGTGGATCGCTGGTGTCCGATCTGTGCGGCACGGTTGACGGCGGCGCTGCCGAGCGGATCGCCAGCGCATTTCTGGGGTGTGTCCATTGAGCGCCGCACGGGTAGCCATTGCGCCGCTAGGGACGGCAGACGCATCGGCGGTAGCCGAACTGCTGGCGCGGCGCAACGCGACTTCGCGCGACTACACGCGCCAGAAGTACAGCTGGGCCGAGGGGATGGGCGTCGCCGCCTGGCGGGGCGATCGGATGGTTGGGTGTTTTGGCCTCCTGCCGCGTGAGCTATTGTGGTGCGGCGGCGCACAGCCAGCCGGGTGGTTCGCCGACTGGTACGTCCTCCCGGAGGAGCGCGCATCGGGCATCGGCGGGGCGCTGCTGGCGGCGCTGGCGGCGCAGGCCGGTGTCATCTTCGGTCACCCTGGGCCAGAGCTGGCGCGGCGGCTCTGCGAGCGACACGGCTACGCGCCGCTGCCATTCCAGGCGCGGCGACGGCTGGTGCTGCGGCCACTGGCCTACGAGCGCCGCCGCACGCAGCATCCGGCGCTGGCGCTGCTGCGCGCCGGGCAGCGCCTGGCTCACTCACGCTCGCGCTCGCACCCGCAGACAAGCGCGGCATGTAGCGAGCTCGGCGGCGAAGGATTCGCCCGCTGGTCTGCGGATCAGATCATCGCTGGGGGGGCGGCGCGGATCAGCGAGAAGTTCGTCGCTGGCGAGTTGATCGCCCACTACGCGCTGGACACGCTGCGCAGCGGCGAGCGGCGAGCGCTGATCCTGCGCACCACAGTGGCGGGGTCACCTGCGCACTGGCGCGCGCTAGTGGCGCGGATGCGGGAGCTCGGTGCCATATATATCGATGGATTCACCACCGACACAGCGCTCGATGCTGTGTGGGCGCGTCTCGGCGCCCAGATTGTCCCAGAGCCGCCGGTGCTGGTGCGCGGGCTGCGCGCCGAGATACCTCGTATCCACGGCGGCGACCGCGAGAATTTCACCTTTCTTGCGAGCGAGGCCTAGATGCGACACAATCGCCACGAGATACGGGCGGCGGCGATGGCAGCGGCGCGGCGCGGCGCGTGGGTTCAGCTCGCACGCCTGGCTACGGTCGACGCGCGCGGGGCGCTCTACCGGCTGCGCACACACGTGCTGCGGCAACGCACAGCAGGGGTGATGATTCGCTTCCCCGCCCCAGACATCATTGATGACTCGACGCATATCGCCGTTCGGGCGGCGAGGCGGTTTCGCCAGCCGCCAGCCGCTCCCGATCGTGCGACATACCGGATCGCCGGAGGCCAGCGAGCGGCGAGCGAGCAGGATGCCCTCACATCCACCGACCCGCAAGATCGCCACAGCTGGGCGCGGCTGGCGTGGGCGGCCGAGCGCGATGACGCGCCCGCCGCAGCCTTGCTCGATCGGTGGCTGGAGGGGCCGCCCGAGCCTGAGGTTGGCCACCCGTACGCGACGAGCGAGCGGATCCGCTTCATCGCCGGCATGATCGGGCGGCCTGCGTTCGGTGCAGCGCGGCGCGATGCGCTGGCTCGGCGACTGGCGTGCGATGCGATCTGGCTCGCTGCTCGCCCGGAGACTCAGCTTGGCGTCCACAATCATCTGCTCAACAATGCAGCGGCGCTGGTCATCGCCGCCGCGCTCCTCCCCGACCACACGGCGGCGGCGGCGTGGCGCGGACAGGGGCGAGCGCTATGGGATACATTTTGGCCGCAGCTGCTACTGCCAGATGGCGCGCTCGCCGAAGGCAGTAGCCACTACCATGTGCTGCTGACCCGCACCATGCTCGAATATCTCAGCGATGCTGAGGGGCGTGTACTTCCGGCACCGATGGACGAGCTCGCGCCGCTGATGTGCACCCTGACCGATCTGCTGGTGCGCCCTGATGGCTCGCTGCCGCTCTTTGGCGATATCTCGCCCGATCTGCCGATGGCCTGGATGCGCGGCATCTCGCGCGCTGCATTCGACGCCGGGCAGCTCGCCGAACGGCCGCGCGATGCGGCCGCAGGGTACGCCGCAGGTGCGCCGCAGTACGCCGCCCGACCGCTGCCGCCGCGCGTCGAGCCCACTGAATGGCACGTGGCTCACCTGCCACACGCTGGCCTCCTGCACGCCTGTCGCGGCCAGACCGAGCTCATCGCCCATGGCGACCCGCGCCCGCATACGGCGATCCACGCCGACGCCGGGCGCGGCAGCTTTGAGGTCTGGCATCGAGGCGCGCAGCTGATCGTCGATGGCGGCGTGCCAACCTATGCCATAGGTTCGCAGCGCGCGCGCTTCCGCAGCGCCGAAGGGCAAAATACGATCGCGATCGATACGTTCGACCCCGCCGTCATCGATCGCGATGACCTGCCCACGTGGTATGGCGAGGGCGCAGGGGGGGCGTGGGAGCTCGGCGAGCGGCAGGCGACGTTTCGCTGGCACGGGTTTGAGCGGCGGCACCCCGGCCTGGTCTGGAGCCGCATCTGGCGCTGGGGCGACGGCGCGCTCAGCATCGAAGATGTACTGGCCGGCAGCATCCATAGGCTCTCGATCCGCGCCATTCTGCGTGGGGGCGATGCTAGGTGGCGCGAGCACGGTGGGAGCTTTTGCCACGAAGGCGTGCGCCTGACGATCGACGCGCCGCAGGAGATCCGCATCGCCCGCGTGCCGATGGAGCGCGCAACGGACTATGGCGTGCTCATGCCAACCGTCGGTTTTGTGCTGAGCGGTGTAGCGAGCCCGCCGATACGTTGGCGCTGGAATCTCGAACTGGAGTAATGTATGTGCGGCATCGCCGGAATTTATGACCCATGCGCGCCGCCGACCGAGGCCGAGGTGCGGCCAATGGTCGATCGGATCAGGCATCGCGGGCCGGATGGCGACGGGTTTTTATTCGATGGGCCTATCGGCATGGGCATGCGCCGCCTGGCGATCATCGACCTGAGCACGGGCGACCAGCCGCTGTTCAGCGAGGATGGGACGATAGCTGTGGTCTTCAACGGCGAGATTTTCAACTACCGCGAGCTGCGCGCCGAGCTTGTGGGGCGCGGCCACACGCTGCGGACAAGCGGCGATACCGAAACGCTGGTGCATCTCTACGAGGATTTTGGGACGCAGATGTTGACGCGGCTCAATGGCATGTTCGCCTTTGCGCTTTGGGATCGGCGGCGCGGCAGGCTGCTGCTGGCCCGTGACCGGATGGGCATCAAGCCGCTGTATCTGGCGCGCGTCGGTCAGCGGCTGCTGTTCGGCTCGGAGCTCAAGGCGCTGCTGACGCGTCCCGAGCTGAGCCGCACGCTCGATAGGCAGAGCCTGGGCGACTATCTGACCCTCGGCTATATCCCTGGCGAGCACACCCCGTTTGCGGCGGTGAGGCGTCTGCTCCCCGGCCACTATCTGCTCGCCGACCGCGATGGCGTGACAACGCAGCGCTGGTGGGATCTGGCTGCGCTGCCGACCGATACCGATGAGCACACCGAGACCGCGCTGCCAGAGCTCTTCGATGACGCAGTCCGGATGCGGATGATCGCCGATGTGCCGGTGGCAGCATTTCTGAGCGGCGGGCTTGACTCGAGCCTGGTGGTCGCGACGGCCGCGCCGCGATCGCCGCACGCGCTACAGACCTACCATGTGCGCTTCGCCCACACGATGCTTGATGAGAGCCCGTACGCTCGCGCCGTAGCTGCGCGCAGCGGAACCGATTTTCACGAGGTGGTGGCAGAGCCCACAATGCTGACGGGCATGCTCGATCGCATCGCGTGGCACATGGACGAGCCGATCGCCGATACCGCAGTCCTGTCGAGCTTTCTCGTAAGCCGGCTCGCAGCGCAAACGGTCAAGGTCTGCCTATCCGGCCTGGGGGGCGATGAGCTGTTCGGCGGGTATGCGCGCTACCTCGCTGGCGATCCAGGCCGCATACGGACAATCTTCGCCGGTGCCCCGAGGCTGGCGGGGGCGCTGGCCGCGCCGATGCGATCGTTACGCCACGGATGGGGTGATGAGCTACTGCTCGCCGCAGGCCAGCACCATGCATGGCGCAGCTACATGCATCACCTGCGGATCCTACCAGACGATCGAGTCGCCGATCTCGGGCTGCGTAGCGAGCGTGCTGAGACGCTGATCGCCGATCTGTGGCGACGCTATCCAGGGCATGACCCGGTGGGGCGGCGGCAGTTCATCGACCAGCAGAGCTATCTGCCTGACCAGATCCTCGCGCTGACGGACAAGCTCTCCATGGCGCACTCGCTTGAGGCGCGCGTGCCCTTCCTCGACTACCGGCTAGTCGCGCTGGCGGCGAGACTGCCGGCCGAGCGCAAGCAGACGAGCGAGCGTTACAAGATTGCGCTCGTCGATGGGCTCGGCGACCGGCTGCCGCAGGAGGTGCTACGCCGGCCAAAGTGGGGGTTCGATGCGCCGTTCAAACACTGGGGGGGCGAGGCGGCCATCGAGCCAAGGCTGCGGCGGCTGCCAGACGCGCTGCGCGATATTGTCGACCGGCGGGCGGTTCGCCGGTTGCTGGACGAGGCAGCGACAGGGAAGGGCTACGGCCGCAGTATCTTCGCCCTGCTGATGCTCGAATCGTGGCTACGGGTTCATGACAGCGCTACGCCGCCAGTCTACGATGAGGAGGTGATCAATGCCTAAGGTAACTGTGCTGACCGCCGTGCGCAATGGCGAGATATATCTACCTGCTACGATCGCGTCGATCCAAGCGCAGACATTTGCGGACTGGGAGTATCTGATCGTCGACGATGCCTCGACCGACGCGACATGCGCGATCGTCCAGGCTGCGGCCGCCGCTGATTCGCGGATACGTCTGATCAGGCGCGCGAGGTGCGGCGGGCCGTTCATCGCCGCCAACGACGGCTTACGCCAGGCCCGCGGGCGCTATATTGTCCGCACCGATGGTGATGATATCTCATTGCCGCAGCGGATCGCACAGCAACTCGCCTGGCTTGCGGCACACCCCTGGGCGCGAGCAAGTGCGACATTTTGTCAGTCGCTCGATGCGACAGGGCCGATCGCGAACAACTTTCATATCGCGCCGTTATCGCCTCGGGCGCTTGCCTGGTACCTTTGTCTGCGCTGCCCGCTCGTTCATAGCTCGGCATGTATCGAGCGAGAAGCATTATGTGCGATCGGTGGTTACCGTCCACTGCCACTCGCGCAAGATTATGCTATGTGGTGTGATCTCGCGCAACGAGGATGGATCGGCACCTTTCCCGAAGTTCTTGTGTACTTCCGCCGTCATCAAGGGCGTGTGTCAGTACGCTCGCCCGTTCCACAGCGCGCGCTCGCTATCAACGCCATCCGCAATCATCTCAGCAGCATGTGGGGAAAAGATATTTCTGAAGCCACAGCCACGATCGCCTATGCTGTTGGCCACTCCGAGATCGCATCATTGCCCGAGAGCCTCGATTTTCTTAACGCATGGGATCGCGCTTGGATGCAAGACTCGACGCTCGATAGCGAGGGTCGGCAAGAGCTCACGCATCTATCGGCATTTCGCCGCCGCAAGATGCTGCGGTCCAACCTTCGTCGGCAGCCGGTTGCGTTTCTTCGGCACCTGAGAAGCTGGGCTTTTCCCCAGCCAGTGTATTCATAATGCACATTGGGTTTCTCACACTTGAATATCCGCCGCTGCGCTCCGGCGGTATTGGCACGAGCACACGGACGCTGGCGCGGGCGCTGGTTCGCGCTGGTCACCGCGTCAGTGTGATCGGGTGGGGGCAGGCTGCGAGCTTCGACGATGAAGGCGTGGGTGTGCGCTTTCTCGGCCACACCCCTATCCCGGCGATGGGCTGGCTGCTCCACCGCAGACGCGCGCGCGCGGCACTACACCAGCTTGTGACGCACGAGCGGCTCGCTATTGTCGAGGCGCACGATTGGGGCGGCCCATCGGCTGGGATACGGCTCGGCTGTCCGATCGTGGTGCGCTGCAATGGCAGCGCGCGCTACTTCGGCGCGCTGCTCGGTGAACCGGTGCGCTGGCAGGTGTCCGCAGCGGAGACGCTTGCGCTACGCCAGGCAGCAGCTGTTGCGGCTGTGAGTCAGTTCGCCGCCGATACAACGGCTCGGCTGTTTCAGTTACGCGCCCCGGTGACCGTCATTCCAAATGGCGTCGATCTGACCAGCTTTGCGTCGAGCGCGGCACCATTCGAGCCAGGGCTCATCGTCTACGTCGGCACGATCGTACGCAAGAAGGGAGTGATCGATCTGTGCCGGATCTTCTCGCAGCTTGTGGAGCGCATGCCAGATGCGAGGCTGCTCATCGCTGGGCGCGATGCCGCCGATAGGCTGACCGGGAGCCGCTCGACGTGGCAGCTCTGCCAGAGCGAGCTCACCGCTGCGGCCGGTGCGCGAACGACCTATCTTGGCGAGCAGACGCCAGATGCGATCCGCATCATCCTGAGCCGCGCCGCCGTCTGCATCTTTCCATCATACGCCGAGGCGCTCCCGGTAGTCTGGATCGAAGCGATGGCGTGCGCCAGGCCGATCGTCGGCTATGCGAGCGGCTGGGCAGGAGAGTTGATCGACCACGGCACGAGCGGGCTGGTCGTCGAGCCCGGCGATATCGCCGGTGCCGCCAGCGCCCTCGAATCGATCCTGCGCGACCCAGTGCTGACGAGCCGCATGGGCGCGCGGGCGCGTGAGCGAGCCATCGGTCATAGCGATGCCGCGGCCGTGGCGCAGCAGACGGTCAGTTGGTACGAGCAAGTTCGCGAGGCCCACCGATGCTCTCGTTGATCATTTGCACTTATATGCGCCCCGCGGCCATTGCGACGCTGCTCGCGGCGCTGGGCACACAGCGCGTGGTGCCAGATGAGGTGCTGATCGTGGACGGCTCGACCGATAGCGCCACCGAGGCGGTTGTGGCTGCATATCAGGCCGATACGCCGATGATCGGGCTACGCTACGAGCGCGTCCCAGCCAAGCAGCGCGGCCTCACACGGCAGCGCAACTATGGCATCGCGCGCGCCTGCGGCGAGATCATCGCGTTTTTGGATGATGATACGGTGCCAGAGCCAGCATACTTCGCCGAGATCGTGGCGTGCTTCGATCGTCACCCAGAGGCGCTTGGTGTGGGAGCCTATATCACCGATGAGCTCGCCTGGCGCCAGGTGGGCCCGAGCTATCGCGCGCGCGCTCACGAATTCGCCTACGGCGGCTGGGTCTGCCGCGAGGACTATCGCTGGCGCATCCGTAACCGCCTGGGGCTTGGCAGCGCGCTCGCCCCTGGTTGGATGCCGCCGAGCGGTCACGGCCGCTCAGTGGGGCGAATTCCGCCAGACGGAGCCGATCATCGGGTCGAATTTATGATGGGCGGCGTGGCTGCCTGGCGACGATCGGTATTCCAAATCCATCGGTTCTCGCCTTATTTTGCGGGCTATGGACTCTACGAAGACCTGGATTTCTGCGTGCGCGTGGCGCGCGATGGCCCGCTGTGGCTCTGCACCCGCGCGCGAGTCGCCCACTATCACGCCGCAGATGGGCGGCCGAATCGCTTCCACTACGGGGTAATGGTGGTGCGCAACGGCTGGTTCGTCTGGCGGCGGCGCTGGCCTCGCCCGGCACCGCTTGACCGAGCACGCTGGTGGGCGGTCGAGATCGTGATGGGTATCTACCGATTAGGAGCTGCGGTGCGCCAGGCACCGCGCCGCGCCGCGCTGAGCGAGGCGTTCGGGCGGCTGTGGGGTGGGCTGTCAGTGCTCGTCAGCCCGCCAAGGGAGAGCGAGGCTTCACATGGACACTAGATCGCAACGCCTGCTGATCATCAGCCACGTGCGCCACCACCGCGCTGGCGGGCGGCTGTACGCCTACGGCCCCTACGCCCGCGAGATCGAGGTCTGGGCCGACCTGTTCGCCGAAATAGTCATCGCCGCGCCGTGCAGCGACGCGCCGCCGCCAGCCGATGCGCTGCCGATCGAGCGCGCCAACGTGACGATCGCGCCGCAGCGCGAGACCGGCGGGACGAGCATCGCGGCGAAGCTGAAACAGCTCGCGCTGCTGCCGCTGCTGGCCGCCGATCTGTGGCGGGCGATGGGCCGCGCCGACGCGGTGCAGATACGCTGCCCAGGCAACCTCGGGCTGCTCGGGGCGCTGCTCGCGCCGCTGCGCCGCCACTACCGAGTGGCGAAATACGCCGGGATGTGGGGGCCGTACCCAGGCGAGCCGCCGAGCGTGCGGCTGCAGCGCGCCATCCTCCGCTCGCGCTACTGGGGCGCGCCGACGCTGGTCTACGGCGATCTCCCAGGCCAGCCGGCGCACATCGTCCCGTTCTTCGCATCGGTGATGGACGAGACGCAGATGCAGCGCGCCACGCAGATCGCCGCCGAGCGGGCCAGCGCCGCCGAGCGGGCCGCTGGCAACGGGCCGCTGCGGCTGCTGTACGTCGGGCGGCTCAGCCAGGCCAAGCGCGTCGATGTGGTGCTGCGGGCGGTGGCGGCGCTGGTGCCCAATGTGCGGCTGACGGTGGTGGGCGATGGGCCTCAGCGAGCGACGCTTGAGGCGCTGGCCGCCGAGCTGGGCATCGCCCCCAGCGTGACGTTCGCCGGGGCGCGGCCGTTCGCCGAGATGGAGCGGCACTACGCCGCCGCCGATGCGCTGGCGCTGGTCTCTGAGACCGAGGGCTGGCCAAAGGCGATCGCCGAGGGGATGGCCTACGGGCTCGTGTGCGTCGGCGCGGATCGCGGCGCTGTGCCGTGGCTGCTGGCCGATGGGCGCGGGCTCACGGTGCCAGTGGGCGATGTGGCGGCGCTGGCGGCGGCGTTGCGCGGCGTGCGCGCCGACCCGCAGGGCGCACTGGCGATCGGCCGCGCGGCGGCGGAATGGTCGCGGCGCTTCACCCGCGATGGCTTCGGGCTAGCCATCGGTGCGCTGCTGCGCGAGCGCTGGGCGGTGGACAGACGTGACGCTGAGGCGCTGCGATGAGGCCGGGCGTCCTCCAGCTGGTGGACACGCTGGCGATCGGCGGCACCGAGCGCGTGGCGCTGGATCTGGCTAACGGGCTGCCGCAAGATCGCTACCGCACGTTCCTCGGCACCACTCGCGCCGATGGCCCGCTGGCGCGCTCGGTCGCGCCCCACGTCGGGCGGCTGGCGCTCGGGCGGCGGCGGACGCTCGACCTCGGCGCGATCTACCGGCTGGTAAGGTTCGTGCGCGCCAACCGGATCGGCATCATCCACGCGCACAGCTCGTCGCTATTCGTGGCGGCGCTGGCCGGCGCGCTGCTGCCGG
>JAYUUK010000192.1:0-4593 GCA_043754595.1 Roseiflexaceae bacterium
ATTCACGGGCGAACCTGCGGGGGGTATAATCGCCATGAAGGAGACCGACGATGAATTGGGCGCTGTGTCTGCTGTGTCTGCTGCTGCTCGCCCCGCCCACCCCTGCCGCGCAGGCGACGGAGCGCTGGCACGCGTTCACCGCCACCCATGGTTTGGCCGGGAATATCGTGCAGGCGCTGTGGGAAGACCCGGCTGGGCGGATGTGGTTCGGCACCGAAAATGGCGTGAGCCGCTACGATGGCCGGAGCTGGGCGAGCTTCGATGAGGGCGACGGCCTGATCGATAGCAACGTCTGGTCGATCTCGGGCAACGGCGATACCGTGTGGCTGGCCACGAGCCGCGGCATCAGCCGGCTGCGCGATGGGGCGTGGCGGAGCTATGGCATGGCCGATGGGCTGCCCGGCGAGGATGTGCGCGCGGTGCTGGTGGCCAGCGATGGGACGGTCTGGGCTGGTCTGTTCGGCCGCGGCATCGCGCGCCTCGCGCCAGGCGCCGAGCGCTGGGAAGTGTTCCCGCTCGCGCAGACCGAGCCGCAGGGCGCGTTCGTCCAGGCGATCTGGCAGGCACCCTCCGGCGACCTGTGGTTCTCGGTCAGCGGCGCCGGGGCCTTTCGGCTGCGCGCCGCGACGTTCGAGCGCTTCACGTTTCGGCTCGGCAACCGCAATACCGTCTGGTCGTTTGGCACCATCCCCGGCGCGCCCGATGTCTATCTTGGCACATTCCTCGGGCTCGCCAGGATCGGCGCGGACGATACGGTGACGCTGGTCGACGATCTGGTGCAGGGCATCCCGCTGACCACCACCGAGATCCTGGCGGTCGCCGGCGATGAGCGCGGCAGATCGAACAGCAGCCGCGTGCCGTGACCGATGCTGCTCAGCACCCGCCGCTGCCCGCCGATATCCCAGGCGCGCTTGGCCATCGAGCGCAGCCCGTTGTGACCGGCGCTGACCGATGTGGCGTGGTCGAAGTCGAGCCCGTCATCGCCGATCACCAGCCGCAGACGCCCAAACACCGGCCGCACCACCACGCTCACCCGCGTCGCGCCGCCCTTCTCGCTAGCATTGACGACGGCCTCGGCCAGCAGGTAGAGAATCGCGCGTTTGAGCATGCCCGTCGGGTAGGCGACGAGCGGGTGGACGTAGACGCTAAGCTGATGCGGCGCGACCGGAGTCCGCGACAGCCGGCTGCGGATCGACTGGGGCAGGGGCGTCGGGTCATCGGCCGGCGCGAGGTCGTCGATCAGCACCTGGATGTCGGTCTCCAGATAGTGAAACAGCCGCTGCACCTCGTGGCGCGCCGCCTGGATCTGCGCCCGATCGGTGCGCTCGATGGCCGCGATCGTGGTGCGCCGGAGCGTCAGCATCGAGCTCTTGACGGTATCGTGCAGGTCGTAGCGGAACTGCTGGCTCACCGCGCGGCGCATCAGCCGCAGGCCGACGAGCACCAGCAAAACCTGGTCGGCGAACAGGCGGATCAAGTCAGCTTCGGCTGGGCCGAACTCGCGGTGCTCGCGATAATTGAGGCACAGCACGCCGAACAGCTCGTCGCCGACGATCAGCGGCACGCCGGCGAACGAGACCACTTCCTGGCGGCGGGTGAACGAGCGCTGATGCGCGAAGTTGAGCGGCCCGATCAGGCGCTGGTCGCTCTGCGCGTCGCGGATGAGCACAAGCTCGCGCTCGACCGCGATCAGCTGCACACTATTGGATGTTGTATTGGGCGAGCGCAGCGGGGTGCTCGGGCTTTTGAGATCCTTTGAGATGATCGGTTTGCCAAACTTCACCATGTACTGGTCGTACTGGTAGAGCATCACGATCCCGGCGCCGAGCAGCCGGCGCGACAGATCGACGAAGCCGTCGAGGATGCGCTGCTCGCTGCCGCGCTGGTGCTGATGGAGCATCGCTGCCAGCTTCGGCGACTGCTCAAGCATCTCGGCGTGGAGCTTGGTCAGGCGGCGCTCCTCGCGCTGCGATCCCTCGGCCTTCGCCGCGAGCTCCTGAAACTTCTGGTGGCGATCGCGGCCATCCTCGCGCTCCGCCGCGCGCTCGATCACCGCCGCCGTCAGCAAGCCGAGCAGCGTGAGCATCTGCCGCTGTCCGGCATAGAGCACGTTGCGGTCGCTGCCGTAGTCCAGCTCCAGCAGACCGAGAAACCGCTCGCCGTACCAGAGCGGGATGCTGGCCCACTCGCCGCGCGGCAGCGCGACATCCTGCTCCTCGAAGGCGAATTCGAGTGGCGCGAGCTCGTCTAGATCGCCGGTGAAGAAGCGCGACTCGCGGCGGTTGGGGAAGCCGCTCAGATACGAAGAGACTTCGAGCGGGATGCAGGTGGCGCAGAACTCATCGTCACGGCGCGACCCGGCCTGCGCAAGCCCGGTGACGCACTGGATCTTACTATCGTAGACCCAGACCCGCGCGCGGTTGAATCCCAGCCGCAGCGCGTGCGCCACGATGATGTCGGCGGCGGCGACGGAGGTTTCAGCGCGCTGTGCGGCCGACTCAAGATCGAAGATCGTCTGCATCCAGCTGGCGTTGTAGCCATTTCTGGCGCGCTCGAGCGCAGCGGCAGCGTGTCGGGCAAACGATGCGAGCACATCGAGGCGGGTGTGCAGCGGCAGCAGCGACGCATCGGGCGTATCGAACACCAGCAGGCCGACGCAGCAACCATCGCTGCCGCACAGCGCCATGCTGACCCACTCGCCGTGCGGCGGCGACCAGAGCGGCACGCGCGCGCCAAACTGGAGCGGGCCGTGCTGCAGGCCATCGAATATCTGAGGCCCTGGGGACGCGAGCGTCTGGCTGGCGTAGTAGGCGGTCGACACCTCAACCATCAGCCCGACGAAACGGCCCACCCGGTCGTGGCCAGCTTCGCACAGCCCGATCAGCGTCCGCTCGTCTTCGCTCAGCGCCCACAGCCGCACGCGCCCGAAGCCGAGCGACTGCCCGCCGCCCGCGATCGTCTGCGACACCTCGTCGATCGTAGTGGCGCGCTGCAGCTGCTCGGAAATGCCGTTGAGCAGCTTCCACCCGGCATGGCTGGCCAGCTGTCGCGCGAAGGGATCTGCCGCCATCGCACCCTCCTCACTCGCTTTGGCTGAGTATAGCCCAGTGGCGCGCGCCGCGCATCATCCTGAGGTGTAGCGCACACCGATCGCGCCCACTTCGCCCCCCACCCGGCACCGCCCACGCGCGCTTCGCCCCCCACCCGGCACCGCCCGCACCGTCCCTACCCGGCACCGCCCGCACTTCGCCCCTACCCGGCACCGCCCGCACTTCGCCCCTCCTGCCTCCTGGCCTCCCGCTTCGCCGACGATCTCCAGCAGGGCCGAGCACCCCCGATCAGCACGCCGACGATCGTGCCGCCAAGCTATCGCCAGCGTGGGGGGTAGACGTAGTAGAAGCAACAGGAAGACCGTGCAAGGATGGCGACGCATTGGCATTGCTGTATGGGAAGGGGGCCGAAGCGAGCAAACGGAGCAGCACCATGGGCGGCTTGACACTGACGACCAACGCCGGGCGCGAGTACTGGGGTTTTCGCGAGTTCGACACCTCGGACAGCAAGTGACTCACTGAGATCTTGACAGACGCACCGCAGTGCCCGCTTCCGGGAGCCTGCACACGCAGCCGAGCGACGGCGTACCAGCGCAGCCTCCCGGAAGCTCTGCAATCCATGCGTCGTGGGCGGCGGCGAGTCAGCGAGGTGCGCTGTGGAGCGCTGGAGTACGATGCGAGCGTTCGCTCCCTACCCCGCCAGCAGCTCCCGCGCCGCAGCCATGCCATCCGGCAGCCCGACGGTCTCGGCCAGCAGATCGCGCGCTGCGGCGCCCATGCCGGCGATCGGCGCATCGAGCGCCAGATCACCATCCTTCAGCAGCACCACCCGGTCCAGCGCGGCGAAGCAGAAGTTGAGATCGTGCGAGACCACCAGCGCGCTCTTGCCGGCCTCGGCGCGCGCCTTGACCAGCGCGGTCAGCAGCCCGATCCCGGCGCTGTCCAGCCCGGCGGTCGGCTCGTCGAGCACCAGCAGATCCGGATCCATCGCCAGCACTGCGGCGATCGCCGTCAGGCGGCGGCGCGAAGGCGGCAGGTCGTAGGGGTGCTCATCCGCCACGTCTGCCAGCCCCAGCGCCGCCAGCGCCGCGTCCACCAGCGCCTCGACGCGCGCGGCGGGGTAGCCGAGGTTGCGCGGCCCGAAGCGCAGCTCATCGCGGACGGTGCGGGCAAACAGCTGGTTGCGCACATCCTGGAAGACGATGCCAACGTGGCGCGCCAGCTTGGCCACATCGGTCTTGATCGCGTCGCGCCCGGCCACTAGCACCGCGCCGCCGGCCGGCCGAAGCAGCCCGTTGAGGTGGCGCACCGCCGTGCTCTTGCCCGCCCCATTGCGCCCGAGCAGCGCCACCCGCTCGCCGCGACCGATGGCGAACGATACCCCGCGCAGCGCCTCGACGCCGGTCGGGTAGCGATAGCGCACCGCGCGCAGCTCGACGATTGGGCCGCCACCCTCGGCCAAAGCTCCCTGGTGCGGGGCGAGCGGGTCGGCGCCGCCGGCCAGCAGCGCGCCCATCACCGCCGCGTCCTGCGCCGCTTCAGG
>JAYUUK010000193.1:0-4589 GCA_043754595.1 Roseiflexaceae bacterium
GGACTGCGTCCCTCCACACCTCCCACCCTCGGTCGGCCCGTATCACCTCGTCACGCCTGCAGGCCGGCCTTTACGAAGATCGCGTCGTGCTGCTTGACGATATTATCCAGCGTCTCCTGCGCGGTGCCCTCACCGTTGACCACAAACTTGTGGAAGTCGGTCTGCGCCACGGTCAGCAGGTCGGCGTACACCGGCACCGCCCAGAAGTCTTTGACCTTCTGCATGGTTTCGGCAAAAGCCGGGTTGAACGGCGTGTTGGCCAGGAACTCCTTGGACTGAAGCACCGCGTTGTTGCAGGTGTAGCCGCCGAGCTCGGCCCACTTCTGCTGCGTGTCGTCCTGGGCCAGCCACTTGAGGAACGCCATCGACGCCGTCTTCTTATCTTCGTCGATGTAGTTGACGATACTGATGCCCTGGCCGCCAAGCGCCGCATAGCTCTTGCCGGTCGGCCCCTCGGGGTTGGAGAAGTAGCCGGTGCTGGCGGCGAACTGGTTGGTGGCCTCGTTGGCGAGGCCGGGGAAGAAGGCGAAGTAGTTCATGCTCATGGCCACCTGGCCGCTGGTGAACTTGTTAACTCCCTCTTGCCAAAAGTCGTTCGAGCTGCCTGGCGGCACGAAGGCGTAGAGCGAGCGATAGAAGTCGAGCGCCTCGACCGCCGCCTTCGAGTTGAGCACACCGTCGGCCTTGTAGGTCTTCTGGTCGCCCCAGTCAGCGCCCCAGCTGAACAGCACATTCTCCACGCCCATCGTGATCGCGTCGCCGTCCTTCTGGGTGTAGAGCGAAAGGCCGTACAGATTTTTATCCGGCCGGGTGAAGAACTCCGCGATGTCGCGCAGATCCATCCAGGTCTTTGGCACGCCGAGATCTTTCTTGTACTTGGCCTTGAACGCCGCCATCTCATCGGCATTCTCGAACAGATCCTTGCGGTACGCCCAGCCGCATGCGTCGCCCTCCAGCGGGTAGGCCCAGTACTTGCCGCTGCCCTTGGGATACTCGGCGTAGTAGGTCACGGTGGCGGGGGCGAGCGCCTTGCCATTCAGGTCGCTGTCGAAGACGCTGGTCAGCTCGACGTAGTGGCCCTGTGTGGCGCCCTGACCGAGCCACTGGCTATCGCCGACAACCATATCGTAGGCTTTACCCTTGGCGGCGAACTCAGCGAAGGTGCGGTTGCCAAAGCTCGGCCACGGCTCCTGAACCACTTTGACGGTGGCTGCGCTGTAGCCCTGCACCAGCTCCTGGAGGTAGTTGGCCGGGTCCCACTCGGCCCATAGGATGGTCAGGTCGCCGCCGGTGGCTGCGGCTGGGGCCGCCGTCGCCGCGGGCATGGCCGTCGCCGCTGGGGCCGCCGTCGCCGCTGGGGCCGCCGTCGCATTCGATGCGGCCGCCGTCGCCGCTGGGGCCGGTGCCGTCGTGGGCGAAGTAGTCGCGCCGCCACCGCCGCAGGCTGCGAGGATCATCGCGCCGCCGCCGACCATCGCGCCCCTGAGGAAATCGCGCCGGGTGAGGAATTTGGAAGCCATCTGGTCTGCTCCTTTGTTTACGTTACCAACACTGGTCTATCGGGCACTGGACAAGGAACCGCGAGAAATGATTACATATATTTGCGCAGGGTCTTGATCGACTCCTCGACGAGCCAGGAGTAAAATTCTTCGGAGAGCACGCCTGAGCCGTGGTCCTCGATGAACTTGAGCTGGTCGGCGGTCAGCGAGGCATCTGCGTCGGCCAGGACATTCTTGAACGGGTTGGCGGGTGTCCGATCGATCGGCGGGACGAACTCGACGGTGAGCGAGCCGCTGTAGCCGATCTTCTTGCAGGTGGCCAGCAGCTGCGGCCAGTCGAGCGAGCCCATGCCACACGCCAGCCGGTTGTTATCTGCCACGTGCAGGTCGAACAGCCGGTCGCCGGCGTGCTCGATCGCCTTGAACATGTTGGCATCTTCCTGGTTCATATGGTAGACATCGAGGCAGAGGCCGACATCGGGGGCGACCGCGTCTGCTAGCGCCAGCGCCTGGTCGTGGCGGTTGAGGAAGTTGGTCTCAAAACGATTGAGCGGCTCGAGCGCCACGCGCACGCCGGCCTTGCGCGCGTACTCGTTGACCGCCGTAAGCCCATCGATCGCCCACTGCCACTCCTGCTCTGGCGATGCCATGGCCTTGACCTTACCGACCTCGCTGGGGACGATCGACATCGTGCTGCCGCCGAGGTCGGCGACCATCTGGACGCACTTGTAGAGATAGTCCACCGAGCTAGCGCGCACCGCCTCATCGGCGTGGATCAGGTCGCGCCCGGAGAACATCAGGCTGATCGAGCCGTAGCACGTGATGCTGTTGTCCTTGAGCATCCGCGCCACCGCTTTGGTGCCTGGTGCGCCAGGCGCGAGCTCGACGCTATCGTAGCTGATCTCGATGCTGTCGTAGCCGTACTTCGCCAGCCGCCGGATCGTGGTCTCCACCGGCTCGGCCCGCATCCAGTTGTGCATGGAAATTTGCATCTTATCTCCTTTGATTGATACCCCGCCCGCGTCGTCCGTCGCCCGCGTCAGTATGGGCGAAGCAGGCGCACGCGTGGGTTGCCACCACAGAATCGATCCGGCGCGTGTCGCCCCTCTACTTCTCCCGGGATCGATCCGGCGCGTCCCTACGATCGATACACCGACGCCGCATCGGGCGCATCGCCGCGCAGCACCGCCAGCACATTCGTCGCCGTGCTCAGGCACATCGCCCTGAACGTCACATCGGTCAGCGCCGCCGTGTGCGGCGTGATCAGCGTCCTATCGCTCGCCAGCAGCCGCTCGCCTGCCGCCGGCGGCTCGGGGTCGAGCACATCGCTGGCGAAGTAGCCGATTCGCCCTTCGTCCAGCGCCGCAGCCAGTGCCACTTGCTCGATGATGCCGCCGCGCGCGGTGTTGATAAGGATCGCGCCTGGCCGCATCAGCCCCAGCGCCCGCCCATCGATCATGCCCCTCGTCTCCGGCGCGAGCGCGACGTGCAGGCTGACAATATCCGACGCCGCCAGCAGCTCGTCGAGCTCCAGCCGCGTCAGATCGCCGACGACCGGCGTGCGGTTCCAGCAGACCACCCGCATCCCAAACGCCAGCGCCAGCTCGCCGACCCGCCGCCCGATCGCGCCCATCCCGACGATCCCAAGCGTCTTGCCGCTGAGCTGGAGCGCGCCGTAGCTGGCGCGCACCTGCCAGTCCCCGGCGTGGACCGCTTCGGTCAGCTGCCGCAGCCTGCGGGTCGCCGCCAGCATCAGCATCAGTGTGTGCTCGGCCAGCGCCGCGGTGGTGCTTCCAGGCGCGTAGATTACCGGGATATCGCGCTGCCCCGCCGCCGCCACATCGATGTTATCCAGCCCGACGCCGCAGCGCGCGACCGCCCGCACCCCTGGGCAGCGATTCAGCAGCGGCGCATCGATGATACCGCGGCCGCGGGTCAGGATCGCCGTGGTGGCGCGCGCCAGCTCCCCCTCGACCTGCGTCGGGCCATCCACCAGCACGGTGGTGTCGAAGCTAGCCAGCAGCGCGCGGGCGTCATCGTGGATCGGCTCAAGCAGCACGATCGTCATGGCTCCTGCTCGCCGTGGTACAGCGTCGCGCCATCGCCGCGCAGCCCGCGCGCGTCGTTGCGCTCCGAGACGTACAGCCCGACATTCGGGTCCACCAGCGCATCAGCGAAGATCGCCGCGTCGATCGGAGTCTCAGGCGGGCAGGAGATCTCCAGCAGATTGCCTGACGGGTCACGGGCGAACAGCTGCATCGCGCCATCCGGCAGGCGGCGGACCTTACCCCACGGCGCGATGTCGACGGCGTCGCGGGCGCGCAGGGTGGCGAACAGGCTGGAGAAATCGTCCACCTGGAGACAGACGTGGCCGCGAAACGAGTAGACATCGTCCCACTCAGTGATATGCAGCTGCTGGCGCTCGTTGATGGCGTAGAACTGCGCCGGAAAATCGAGGTTGAACGTCGGCAGCGGGGTGAGGCCGAGCACCTGCTCGTAGAACGCCCGCGCCTCGGCGAGGTCGCGCACGACGAGCGTGACGTGGTTGATCGAGAGCGCCTTTGCCATACGATTCTCCTATCTGCTGGCGGCGCTGAGACGCCGCCCACCTGAGTATGAGAGTGGAAGGGAATATACGTGGGGGCTGCGCCCCCACCCCCCGCTCGGCTGCACCACGTCGCTTCCCCTCAGACCGCCACCCGGTAGCGCTCGATCACATCGGCGCGCGGGACGACGCCCAGGCCGGGCCGATCCGGCGCGGCGATCCGGCCATCGACGCAGACGAACGGCTCTTCCGGCAGCTCATGCAGCAGCGGGTTGGCCCCAAGCGAGTACTCCAGGATGATGGCCGCCGGGCTAGCGAAGGCCAGGTGCAGCCCGGCGGCGAACGACAGCGCCGAGCCCCACAGGTGCGGCGCGAGCGCGAGCTGGTGCGTCGCCGCCAGCGCCGCGATCCTAGCGCCCTCGGTGATGCCGCCGCAGATCGCCAGATCGGGCTGGAGCACATCGACGGCCCGCGCCGCAATCAGGTCGCGGAAGTCGAAGCGGGTGAACTCGCTCTCGCCGCACGCGATCGGCGTGGCAGTCTGC
>JAYUUK010000194.1:0-4570 GCA_043754595.1 Roseiflexaceae bacterium
CGATCGGCGTGGCGATGTTCCAGGTCAGTCGCTCGCGACTGCCGACGGTCGTGGTCGTCGGCGCGCCGAGAGTGGGCGAGCTGACGATCGCGCCTGCGCTCATCGATACCGGCAGTGTAACGACGAGCGTGGCGCTCGGCGCATCGATGCGGTTATTGCCATAGGTGACGATGAAGTCCTGCGTCGATGGCGGGGCGACGGCTCGCGCCACCACGTTCGATGGCCCGACGACTGAGACATACAGATCGCTGAAGGCACAGGCCGCGCCTGGGGTCTGCTGCAGCTTGATGTTGGTCAGCGCGAAGTCCGCCGGGGCGTTATTCGTATCGCGCACATTTGGGCAGCGCTGATAGTCGTTGTCCACGGTGAAGCCATTGGTCCCAGCCGGCGCGGCGAGCGGGGTGTTGCCGGGGTAGATATCGGTGACGCCGGGCGAGGCGTACTGCACCAGATCGGCGATGGTGTCCTGGCTATCCAGCAGCACGAGCTGATCGGTGTAGGTGGTCACGCCGGTGGCCGGTTTGATCGGCAGCTGGAACGCGCCGTTGGCCTCAATGCTGGAGTTGGCGAACCAGCCGGTGGGCGTGTAGGCTGACAGCAGGTTGGTGGCGCCGCCGGCATTGCCATCGTTGTGCAGGCCGTAGACGTTGCCGCCGCCGCCGTAGTTCAAGCTGGGGAACGAGCCAACCGGGTAGAGTGACTGGAAGTTATTGCGCTGCCTGGCGACGACCAGCGACTGGCCGGCGGTGAGCGAGCGGCTCGGCAGGCTGAACATACCCTCGCTGCTGTCGCGGTTGGATGCATCGCCGACTTTGAACGAGGCGACATCGGCGGCGGAGAGCGTTGCGCCGGTGATGTTGCTGACCTCAAACCACTGCGCGCGGGTATCGATGCTCGCCGGGCCGGTGAGCACCAGCGGCGTGACCTCGGTGATCAGGATCGGCGAGTAGACCTCGCCGGTGGCATCGAAGTAGACATCGAAGGCGTAGTCGAGCGTGTTGTCTGTCAGCTCAGCGAGTGTGGTGGCTTGCGGGCTGACGACATCGCGCACATTGCTGGTGCTGGCGTCGGTGGGGGCGGTGCCATCGGAGCGGAGCACGGCGGCGGAGATCCGCACGCGGCCGATCGGGCCGCCGGCGCTGCCGAGCGCCGACCAGGGAATGGCGAGCTCCATGCTGTTATCGTTTTTGGAGAAGCGACCATCGCCGGCTGCAGCGAAGGTGCTGGCGTCGGTGTAGATCAACGGCTGCGCCTGCGAGACCGGGGCGTTGCCCAGCGCTGTGCCGGTGGCGAACCGGGTCTGGATCAGATACTGCCAGGCGTTGCTAGTCGGCAGGCTGGTGCTGACGGTCGGGCTGACGAAGCTGGTGCTGCCGATGGCGCTCAGGTCGGTGCGCAGCGCGAGCTGGAGCTGGGCGGCGCGCGAGCCGGTGACGGCGGTCACGCTGGCGAACTGGGCGTAGACATAGAGCGTGGTGGCTGTGCCGGTGACGCGCAGCTGGCGGAGATCGGTCTCCCCGGGCACCGTCTCGAGCGGCACGGTGCGGTTATCGCCGCCGGCGTCGCGCCAGGCGTACTGCCCCTTCTGGGAGCCATTGCGAACGATGTGCCCCTCTTGCTTCTCGGTCGGCGCTGGGCCGACGCTCGTCCAATCTGCCCCGCTACCATCGACTGATACCGGGTGTGCACTTGCGGCACCGCCGAGCGGCACCAGACCCATTAGCACCAGAAGGATGGTCAGGAGCGTGGAAAATCGTCTCATTAGGTTCTCCTTCAACCGCGCGGCAAGAGAGCGAACATATCTACAGCGATATGCTTTTGCCGTCGCGCTTCGTTAACAGTATACAACTTTGGTGAATTTACAATGAACGGCGGCGGGCCCAAGGATGACACTCTGGCGATGGATAGCGGTGTTGAAAGCGTGTTTTTTGCCACGGGGGCGCGCCGCGTCGCGCTACGATACGCTGCGGCGCGGTGCAGCCAGATGAGGTGTCAGATGACAAGTTTGCAGCATTGGCCACTCACAGCTGCGCGCTGAGAGCGATTTGCTCACTGGCGAGCTCGCTCTCGATCGTCAGGAACGCCGCCACGACTGCGGGATCGAAGTGCGTTCCCGCCGCATCGCGGATATGCTGCCGCACGCGGTCATCGCTCCATCCGAGGCGATACGGCCGATCGCTGCGCAGCGCATCCCAGACATCAGCCACAGCGAAGATCCGTGCCGCGAGCGGGATGGTGGCGGCGCGCAGCCCGCGCGGGTAGCCGGTGCCGTCCCATTTTTCGTGATGAGCATACGGGATATCGAGCGCCGGGCGCAGATAATCGATCTGACTGAGCAGATCGTAGGCGTGCTGGGGGTGCTGCCTCATGATCACCTGTTCGTCTGCGGTGAGCGCGCCTGGCTTGAGCAGGATCGCGTCCGGCACGCCCATTTTGCCGATATCGTGGAGCAGCGCGCCGCGGCGCACGTGAATGAGTTCGGCCTCATCGAGGCCGAGCTGTGCGGCGATCAGCAGCGCCATCCCCGTGACTCGCTGGCTATGGCCCTCGGTCTCTTTATCGCGCAGATCCAGCGCGCGCGACCACCCCTCGATCGTGGCGTCATAGGCGGCGGCGAGATCGTGGCGGGCGCGCTGGAGCGAGCGGATCATCTGCGACGTTTCGATCCCGATCGCGAGCTGCCCGGCAAGCGCGCTCAGCGTCGCCCGCCACTCATCATCGGTAGCGAGCGGCCGGCGCGAGAACCCCTCAAGGACGCCGAATAGCTGGCCGTGCGCCTCGATCGGAGCTGTGGCGTACATCGCGAAGCCATCGCCGATCAGCGCCGCACGGCGCGGAGCATTGGGGTACTGCCGCAGGTCATCGGTCGTCACGGCGGTCTGCTCCAGCATCCCGGTCAGCCGCTCATCAAGCGCCACGCGTGTTTGGCGCAGCGCGGCGCCGTGGAGGCCAATATCTGCCGTGCAGACCAGCTGGTTCGTCTGGGCATCGAGCCTGAGCACGGCAGCGGCGTCGAGACCGAGACTGTTGATCAGCTGGCTGAGGACGACGCCATAGGTCACATCGATGCTGGTACTCGCAGCCACCGCTCGGTCGACCACATGCAGGCCCTCGATGAATGTCAGCCGGCGCTGCGCCGATGCGTAGTGCTGCGCGTTGGCGATCGCCAGCGCCGCCTGCGCGGCGAGCTCGATGGTCAGCTCGCGGTCCGCCTCGGTGAGCGGCGGGTTCTGCGAGTCGCGGATGAGCGTGAGCGTGCCGATCGCGCCGCCGTGGGCGATCAAGGGAGCGACGATTAGGCTGCCGAGGCCGGCGCGCGCCATTTGCTCGGGCATCTGCATGCCGAAGCGCGCCGCATCGCCGACGATATCATCGATCAGCAGCGTCTCGCCGCGCTCCATGACATACCTTGCCAGGCCCTGGCCAGCGCTGAGGGACTCGGGGCTGAGCAGGGCGCGCAGCTGCGCCTCGCGCTCAGGTACTGCGTGCCAGAGCGACGCAAGCGACATGTGGCTCCGGTCATCGCTCGCGAGCCATACCAGGCAGCCATCGGCCACCGCCGCGCCAACGTGCCGCACCACGGTCTTCACCACGGCGCAGACATTGAGGCCGACCGACGAGGCTTGCTGGATCAGCTCGTTCTGAAGCGCCGATCGCTCGGCGCTGCGGCGCAGCAGCTGCTCGGTGCGCAGCATATCGCTACGATCCACCGCCAGGCTCAGCGCGCCGATGATCGCTCCCTTGCTATCGCGCAGCGCCTCGACGCGCACTGCGAAGTCGCGCCCCTGTATATGGATCTGATAGCTGCCCGACTTGCCGTCGAGCGCGCTGCGATGTGCTCCGACCACCGCATCGCAGACCGCCTGCCCAGCGAAGATTACATCGATGCTCGCACCCAAAAACGCCTGCGGGTCTGGCACCAGATCAGCGGCGAGGTTCCCGTGGACCGATGTGATGGTCAGCGTGTGGTCGGTGGTCCACAGCACCGACGGGAGCTGGTCGGTGATCAGGCGCAGCTTGCTCTCGCTCTCGCGCAGGTTCGCTTCGGCGGCGATCTGCGCGGTGACATCAGTCTGAACGCCGATATATGCGATCAGCGCGCCATCATCATCGTGGACCGGCGCGAGCTTGAGGCGGTTCCAGAATGGCTCGCCGTCGGCGCGGTAGTTGCGCAGCGTCACATCGACGGGGTGACCGTGGCGGAGCGAGGAGCGGATTCGATCGACGGCCGCTCGATCGGTCCCCTCGCCCTGAAGAAATCGGCAGTTGCGGCCGATCACTTCCGCCGCCGTGTAGCCGGTCATCTTCGTGAAGGTCTCGTTGACATAGATGACCGCCTGGTCAGGGTGTTGCGCATCGCAGATGACGATCCCGTCGGATGCGGCATCGAGCGCGCGCATCAGCCGTAGGTTAGTGATCAGTGTCGCCTGGGTCGTGCGCCGCTGCTGGTAAGGCTCGGTGTCATCGTGTGCCGTGCCGACGATATGGGTGGCGCGGCCGCTGATCGGGTCGCGCACCGGCCGCGCGTCGTCCCGCATCCAGCGGATCTCGCCGCCGCGCGTCACGATGC
>JAYUUK010000195.1:0-44572 GCA_043754595.1 Roseiflexaceae bacterium
ATCCAACAGACCACCGGACGCGACCCGAGCCCCGACGAGATCGCCGCCGAGCTCGGCATCCCGCCCGAGAAAGTGCGCCGCGTGCTCGAAGCCGCCCGCCAGACGATCTCGCTTGAGACGCCGGTCGGCACCGAGGGCGACTCGGTGCTTGCCGATTTCATCGAGGACGGCCACCACGCGTCGCCGATGGAGGACGCGTCACAGAACCTACTGCGCGAGCAGATCGAGACGGTGCTGCAGAAGCTGCCAGAGCGCGAGCGCCGGATCATCCAGCTGCGCTACGGCCTCTACGATGGCCACTACCGCACGCTCGAAGAGGTCGGGCGCGAGTTCGGCATCACCCGCGAGCGCATCCGCCAGATCGAGGCCCGCGTGCTGCGCAAGCTGCGCCACCCGCACTACGGCCGCGGGCTGCGCGGCTATCTTGAGTAGAGCGCCCGATACCGCCGATTTTCTCCGCCTCGCGGCCACCACCGCGAGGCGGTGCTCTTTTTTGGCATGCGGCAGCTAGGTTCGCCCTATGAATATATCCCCCGCGATAGAGACCAGCGCGCTGACGAGGCGCTTTGGGGCACGCACCGCCGTGGACTCGCTCACGCTCGCCATCCCAGCCGGCTCCGTCTTCGGCTTCCTCGGGCCAAATGGGGCCGGCAAGACCACCACCATCCGCATGCTGACCGCGCTGATAGCGCCGAGCGCCGGGTCGGCCAGCGTCGCCGGGTTCGTTCTGGGGCGGCAGGATCAGCAGATCCGGCGCTCGGTAGGCATGCTGACCGAGACCTCAGGCCTGTACGATAAGCTCACGCCGCTCCAAAACCTGCGGTTCTTCGCCGAGCTCTACGGCGTCGAGCCGCAGGACGCAGCGCAGCGCGCCGCCCGCTACCTCGATATGCTCGGGCTGAAGGGGCGGGACGATGACCGGGTCGGCGGGTTCTCAAAAGGGATGCGCCAGAAGCTGGCCATTGCCCGCGCGCTGATCCACGACCCGCCGGTAGTCTTTTTGGACGAGCCGACATCCGGGCTCGACCCTGAGGCAGCGCTGACGGTGCGCGATTTTATCCGCGAGCTGCGCGCCGAGGGCCGGACGATTGTGCTCACCACCCACAACCTCGCCGAGGCAGACGAGCTGTGCGACCTGATCGGGCTGTTTCGTACGAAGCTGCTGCACCTTGACACCCCGGCGCGGCTGCGGGCGAGCGCCGGGCCACGCGCGATCGGCGTGCGCCTCGCGAGCGCTGCCGAGTCCTGGGCTGAGACAGTGCGAGGGCTGCCGTTCGTCGGCGAGGTGACGGCGCACGCCGAACTGCTGACGATAGCCATCGACGACCCGGAGCGCAACAACCCAGAGCTGGTGGCGCGGCTGGTGGCGGCCGGCGCGCCGGTGCGCTATGTGGAGTCCATCGACCGCTCGCTCGAGTCGGTCTATCTGCAGCTGATCGGCGAGGCAAATCCATGAGCGCTATTCGGACGGTTCTGTGGAAAGAGTGGCTTGAGCTGCGCGGCGAGTATCGGCTGTGGGTCAGCGCGCTGCTGCCGCCGCTGATCTTCGCGGTCATGCCGCTGATCCTGCTGCGCACCCTCAGCAGCACGACGGACGCCGACATCCGGACGCTCGGCATGGTACTGAACGACCCATCGCTGCGCGGGCTGAGCGATATCGAGCTGGGGCAGGCCGTCATCGGCAAGCAGTTCAGCACGCTCATGCTGCTGACACCGCTGCTGGTGCCGAGCATCATCGCGCCCTACAGTATCGTCGGCGAGAAGAAGAGCAACACGCTCGAGCCGCTGCTGGCCACGCCGATTGCGGTCTGGCAGCTGCTGCTGGCCAAATCACTGGCGGCGGTGATCCCGGCGATCGTCATCACCTGGCTCGGTGCGGCGATCTTCGTCGGCGGAGTCGCGGCCATCGTCGCCTCGCCGCTGGTGCTCTGGGCGATTATCACCCCCGGCTGGCTGCTGCTGCTCGGGCTGTGCGCGCCGGTGATCGCGCTGCTGATGGTGGCGCTGTGCATCGCCATCTCATCGCGTGTGAGCGACCCGCGGACCGCGCAGCAGCTCGCGTCGGTGGCGATCGTGCCGCTGATGATCGGCATCTTTGCGCAGCTCGCCGGCGCGTTGGTGCTCACGCCGGCGCTCGCGCTGCTGGCCACGCTCGTCGCCGGCGCGCTCGCCGCCATCGCTATCTGGGTCGCGACACGCGTGTTTCAGCGCGAGTCGATCCTCACCCGGCTCTCGTAATCCTACGTGATAGGTACACGTGGGCAGCGCAAACGCGGGGACGTGGCGCGCAGCGCACAGCGGAGGTTTGGGAGCTACGCCCCCAAGCTTCTCCTTTTCCTACTCCGGTAGAGTTGCCATACATCCAAATATCACATTCGCACGTAGTACTTGTCGAAGCGTCGACAAACCAAAAATAAACGAAGTAAATAACGTTATTGGTGCAGATGAACCGCGTGATGCGCGCTCATATGGTTTTCTGCGGTCTACGCTCGCTATTCGCAAGTATATCATCATGGCGGATGACGACGTTATGCGCAAGAATCTGACGATGTTCGCAGTTCTACTCAGCCTCGTGCTCATTTTTGGTGCTCAGCCGACGTTTGCCGCCTCTACGGCCACGATTTATGTCGTTCACGGCATTGATGGCCGCGATCTCGGCCTTGCCAAGGAGCTTCCGGTCGATATCAAGGTTAACGGTGCCTGCGCGCTCAAGAACGTGACGTTCGGCACGATCACCGGCGCAATCAAGCTGCCGACCGGCATGTATTCTATCGCGGTGAGCCTGGCCGACGGCGGCGCTGGCTGCACCAACCCAAAGGTCGTCGGGCTGAATAACGTCAAGCTGACAAGCAGCACCAACGCCACGATCGTCGCCAACAACAGCCCGTCCGGCTTGCGGCTCTCGGTGTTCAAGAACGACCTGTCGCGGCCGTTCCTCAACGGCTCGCGAGTTGTGGTGCGCCACACCGCCAACGCCCCGGCCGTCGATATCATGGCCCGCCGCACCGGCTCCAGGGTCGTCATGGGCACGATCGTCAAGAAGCTGACCGACGGCAAGCAGCGCAGCCGCGAGCTGATCCCTGGCAAGTGGGACATCGCGGTCATCCCGAGCGGGACGACGACGCCGGTGTTCGGGCCAGTGACGCTCAGCCTTCGCTCGCGCACCGTCTACTTCGCCTACGCGGTCGGCTCGCCCGCCAACGGGACGTTCACCGTGCTGACGCAGGCCATCCCCTCGCGCTAGTGCAGGGTAATTGCATCTTTAATTGCTTCCAGCAGAGGTTTGGAGGGTTCTCCTCCAAACCTCCGCGCTGCGAACACGGCATCGTGTGATGCAATTGGCAGTTGATAATTGACGAACGCAATCGCCAGATCGAGGAGCAGGCCGCGGTGCAGCAGCACTGCGGCCCGCTGCGCTATGTGAGCGCGCGGAGCAGCGCGCCGATGCTCGCCGCCACCAGCGCCACCGTCAGCGCGCCGCGCGGCTGATCTAGCGGGTGCGCCGAGCACGCCGGCTCGCTGCGAACCACCACGCCGAGCAGCGCCAGTGGCAGCGTCGCCGAGCCGCCGTACAGCGCCAGCGCTAGCGCCGCGCCAGCCAGCACGAAAGCCCCAGTGCGCGCCCGCCCGGCCAGCGCCACGTGGGCAAACTTCGGGTCGAGCCAGACCATCACCGCGATCGGGGTGGCCAGCAGCGCGAGCACCGCGGCCGACGCGAGCAGCGCCGGACGCGCGGCCGCAGTGGAATCGAGCGACCAGGCGATCTGCGGCGGCAGCGCCAGCCCAAGCGCCAGCACCAGCGTCGCCAAATGGATCGCCTGGTCGAGCAGGAAGGCGACGATCGGCGAGCCTGGGACGCGCGCGCCATAATTGACCTTCCACCAATCTGTGACGGTATGCGCCGCAGCGATCGCCAGCATCGCCGGCCAGAGCGCCAGCGCGCGCGCTTCGAGCAGGCCGATGGCGAGCATACACCCAAACACGATGCCGCCGTGGATCAGCAGCCCATCCCAGCGCTTCTTGCGCTCTACCAGCCAGAGCGGCTGGAGCGCGAAGTCGGCCACCAGGTGCGCGAGCAGAAAGAATGTGAACATCGTAGCCTCCGTGTTGAGCGAGCAATCTCGGCCATTGTCAATCGCTCAATAGTCAATACACTAGCTGGTGTAGCGCCACAGCGCCGCGATATCGAGCACGGTGATCTGGCGGCGCTCGATGCGCACCAGACCGGCGTCGCGCAGATCGGCCAGCGCGCGGTTGACCGTCTCGCGGGAGGTCCCAG
Organism: Roseiflexaceae bacterium; assembly: GCA_043754595.1. Classification (GTDB taxonomy): domain Bacteria; phylum Chloroflexota; class Chloroflexia; order Chloroflexales; family Roseiflexaceae; genus JAYUUK01. Next base: position 4,280 of record JAYUUK010000195.1, read on the forward strand.
CCAGGCTGGCGAGGTCCTCCTGCGTCAGCCGCAGCACCACGCTGCTGGCCGCGCCGCTGCGGCGCCGCTCGGCGATCTCGGTCAGCCGCCTGACGACGCGCTGGGTGGCCGGCATGCCGATCAGCTGCTCGGCGTAGCTGTTGCTGCGGCGCAGCCTGGCGGCCAGCTCCTCAAGGATCGCGGCGGCCACCGGCGGGCAGGTGCGGATCGTCGCGAGAAAATCATCGCGGTGGAGCATCAACGTCGTGGTGCGCACGATCGTCTGGGCGCTGGCGGCGCGCGGCAGCCCATCGAGCAGCGCGAGCTCGCCAAAAAACTCACCATCGCCGAGCAGCGTCAGCGCCAGCTCCTGGCCCTGCTCATTGAGGGTGAAGATCCGCACCTGGCCAGAGACAATGATATACAGCGAGTGGCCCGGATCCTCCTGGGCGAAGATCTGCTGGCCGCGCTCGAACGTTCGCTCGATCAGCCGCGAGGTGAGCAGCGCGCGCTCGGCCTCGTCCAGCCTGGCGAAAAATGGCACCGTCGCGATCCCGTTTCGATCGTTCATACGCCTGACCCCTATCCATCACTGCCGGTTCAATTCAATCGCTGGCGCAGCGTACACGTTTGGCCTGCGGCGGCGCCGTAGCCACCAGTTTTGCTGCTGCGCAGCGCCTCCGAACAACCCGCTTGAGCGCCAAGCGGGGGATTATAGCTAAACGCAAAACGGTTGAGCGCACAACGGAGAACAGGAGCGCACTGGGATGCGCTGCATCGTGCGGCGGAGTGGATCAACCGTTTTGCACTCCACTATAGGCTGCACGAAGATATGTTACACCCACATGTGGCGGGCGACCGCACCGCACCGCCGCCCCTGGCTCCGCGCGCCATCGCACGCCGACCGCAGCACGATCCGCGCGCGACACGCCCGCCACACACCTCACCCGCAGGCATGATCGCCGGAGCACATGAATTCGCCCGAATGCCGGGCATGCAGGCATGTATCCACTCATTGCCACGGATGTGTTTGCATGCCGGGCATTTACGCATGGAAGTGCCACGAATGCGTCTGAATGTCGGGCGGCACACCGATTGTCCCCCACACCTCCCACCCGCAGGTTATCTGTGCCTATCGGATTTGGTGCGGTAGCTGCGGGCGCAGCTTGCTGTGCCTCTACGATGTATCTGCGGACAAACTGCCGGCTGCCCGGGCGAACACCGCGCGCGTGGCGATGGCACAGCGCTCCCAGGTGAACGATGCCGCCCGGCGCAGCCCGCGCGCGCGCAGCTCCTGCCGCAGCACAGCGTCGGTGGCTAGGCGCGCCATGCCGGCGGCGATCTGCTGCGTGTCCAACGGGTTGACCAGCAGCGCTGCGTCGCCGGCGGCCTCGGGGAGCGACGAGGTCTGCGATGTGAGCACTGGCACCCCGGCGGCCATGGCCTCCAGCACTGGCATGCCGAAGCCCTCGGCGAGCGACGGAAAGACGAATCCGAGCGCGCCGCCGTACAGCGCCGGCAGCACCGCGTCTGGCACGTAGCCAAGCATCCGCACCCGCTCGCGCAGGTCGGGGGCGTTAGCCCGCGCCACGATCGGATCGCTCAGCCAGCCCGCACTTCCCGCCAGCCACAGCTCTAGATCGGCGCAGCCCGGTCGGCGCAGCACATCGGCAAAGGCGTCCAGCAGGCGCAGCAGGTTCTTGCGCGGCTGGAGCGTGCCGACGTACAGCAGGTAGGAGCGCTGCGTCTCTGCGGGCAATTTGTCCGCTAATCTGCGCCAATCTGCGTGAATGCCGGGCAGCTCCCCATCTCCCGGTCGCTCTGTCTCCCGGTCGTTCTGTCTCCCGGTCGCTCTGTCTTCCGGTCTCTCTGGCGAAGCGGCGAAGCGCGGCGCGACCCCGTGGTAGACCACATCGATCTTCTCAGGCGGCACGCGGGCGAGAGTGACGAGGTCGCGCTTCGTGGCCTCGGAGATCGCGATGACACGAGTGGCGACCCGCGCGCTCCAGGCAGTGCTCAGCCGCAGGTACATGCGCTGCGCTCGGGTGTGGCTCTCCGGGAAGCGAAGGTACCCGAGGTCATGAATCGTGACGACTGAGGCCATGGTGCGGCAGATGGGCGTCGCTAGCGGCAGCACGTGGGCTGGGACGAACAGCAGGTCGGGCGGCGACGACATCACCTCAGCCGAAAGGCGGGCGTGGGTCCAGAGGCGGCTGGCAGGCAGCGGCCGCAGCGTCGCTCTGCCCCCCAGCGGCGGCAGCCGGTCGGGCACGATGTTGCAGTACAGCGTGTAGCGATCCGCTCTTTCGGGGCCGTCTGGGCGCAGCAGCGCGGCCAGCAGCGCGGCGGCGTACTGCTCGGTGCCAGTGCGCGACGCGCGCGCCATGCGGCTGATGTCCATGCCAATATGCATACCCCGCTATGGTATACTAGGCGCGTTCCAGACGCAACTGAGGAGCCTGCATGTACCTATACGATACGCTCAGCGGCGCGAAAGCCGAGCTTGAGATCCCGCACGACCGGGCGCTAACGCTGTATGTCTGCGGGGTGACGCCATACGATACAACGCACGTCGGCCACGCGCACACGTTTCTGATCTTCGATCTACTCAACCGCACCATCCGCTCGCAGGGCGGCCGGGTGCTATACTGCCAGAACGTGACCGATGTGGACGACCCGCTGTTCGAGCGCGCCACCCGCGATGGGGTGGACTGGCAGGAGCTGGCGGCGCGTGAGGTGGCGCAGTTTCAAAAAGATTGCGCCGGGCTGAACATGATCGCGCCCGATTTCTACCCCAAGGCGTCAGACGAGATCGGCACGATGATCCCGCTGATCGAGACGCTCATCGCCAATGGCGCGGCCTATGTCCGCTCAGGGAACGTCTACTTCGACGTGAGCACCGAGCCGGACTACGGCGCGATGGCGCGGCTCGATGGCTACGATGCGCTGCTGGCGCTGGCCAACGAGCGCGGCAACGATCCGAACGACCCGCTGAAGGGCGACCCGCTGGACTTTGTGCTGTGGAAGACCGGCGAGCCGGGCGACCCGACCTGGCCGTCGCCATGGGGGCCAGGCCGCCCCGGCTGGCACATCGAGTGTACCGCGATGTCTACCCGCTATCTCGGCAATCAGCTGGATATCCACGGCGGCGGGCGCGACCTGGTCTTCCCGCACCACCCGTCGGAGATCGTGCAGACCGAGGCCGCCACCGGGGTGCGGCCGTTCGTGCGTTTCTGGGTCCACGGCGGCCTGACCTGGCTGGACGGCGCAAAGATGAGCAAGTCGCTCGGCAACATGGTCTTCATCCGCGATGCGCTGACGCGGCACAGCGCCGACGCGCTGCGCTGGTATCTGCTCTCGTTCCCCTACCGCGACGATTTCCACTACGTGACCGATGACGTGGTGGCCACCGAGGCGCACATCGCGCGGCTGCGCGACGCGCTGGCGGCGGCGGGCGGCCACAGCGCCCCGCTGAGCATTGAGACGCACCGCAGCGCGTTCTTCACCGCGCTCTACGATGACCTCCAGACCCCGGCGGCGCTCAAGCATTTGGCCGAAGCCAGCGCCGCGATCCTCGATGCCGCCAGCGGTGGCGCCGATGTCCACGCGGCGCAGGGATCTCTGCGCGATATGGCCAAGACGTTTGGATTTTTGGCGGCGGGGGCGGAGCGGTGACGCGAGACGAGTTGCCGGCATTACATCGCGGCGTTGGACAATCGACAATCGACAATCGACAATCGTCAATCGCTCAATAGTCAATTAGCAGATTTTGCCGCGTTTGCCCTTCGGGCCGTGGGCGATTGGCTCCTCGCCGACCCATCGCTCGTCCACCGGATCGGACGCCAGCTGGTAGCGGGTGTCGGTGGAGACCCGGATCTGCCCAGATCCGTTGTCCAGGCTGGTGTGGACGGTGAACACGCTGAAGACCAGCAGGTCGCCGGCGCGGTAATCGCCGGTGAGCCAGCGCCCGCCGAGGTTTTTGCGCAGCTTGACCGGATTGTTGGAGAGCCAGCCGTCGGCGCGAATATTGCCGCCGCCACCCATGCCGGTGTAGCCCTCGCCCACCTTGTTCTCGCAGAAGGTATCGACGTCCTTCTTGCCGTAGCCGCTATTGAGCCGCTCGTGCAGGTGCGACTGCTCCAGGATCATCAGGCCGCCGACGCTCAGCGGCACATCGCAGATCGGCGTCCAGGCGGTGTAGAGGTTCTGGGTGCCGCGCCCCATGTAGACGATATCCATATGCGGCGGCGTCCCCTTGCCCGGTGCCACGGCTCGCACCCAGGTGAAATCGTAGTGGCGCACCGGCGCCCCGAAGAATAGCTCCCAGAACGCCATCATGCGCCCGGCGTAGAGCAGCTGCATCAGCTTCGGGTTGTTCTTGGCCAGATCTGGCATGAACGCCAGCTTGCTGCCCAGCGCGGCCTTCAGCGCCTCCAGTGGGGCGGCCGGGTCCAGCTGTCCGGCGGCGAGCAGGCGCTCGGCCATCGCCCGCTGGCAATCGAGCACCTCATCGCGGTCCAGGTAGCCAGGCAAAAACAGATACCCCTCGTCGGCCATCTTGCGTCGCAACGCGGCCACATCGCGCAGCAGCGGCGTGGCATCCTCCAGCTCGCCAAACAGCTCTGGGTCGGTGGCGATCTCCTTGTGCATCGCCGTCAGTCTGGGTAGCGTCATTGTTTCCACATGAACCTCCTTGCAAGTAGTAAGTAGCGTTGTGCACGCGCGAAGCGCACAGCGCGGGGGTTTGGGGTCCGGGTACCCTCTGGGTGTCCCCGAGATGTCCCCCTTTCCTACGCTGATAGGATTGCGATATTCATTTTGGTAGATTATAGTGGTATATATGCCGCAGCACAATAGCGCTACTGGTCATTCGCTTGTACAATTTGGGAAACGCTGATGGAGATCGCCACGAGGCTGCTGTTCCGCAACGCCGGTGCCACGCCGCTCGGCCGGATCACGCTGGCCGGCTATATCCGCGAGAGCGAGGGGGTTTCGTTCGCGCCGATGCGGCGGCTTGGCAGCTACGCGCTGGTCTACCTGCTGGAGGGGAGCGGCCGCTACGACGACGCGGCAGGCCGCTCGGTCGCCGTCTCTGCTGGGGACTGCCTGGTGCTGCTGCCGGAGGTGGCGCACGGCTACGGCCCGGATGCGGGCGAGCGTTGGAGCGAGTTCCATATCGTCTTCGACGGCCCGGCCTTCGACCTGCTACGCGACGTCGGCGTGTTTGGCGATATTCCGGTGCGTCGGCTGCTGCCGGTCGGGCGCTGGCTGCCGCAGCTGGAGGCCGCCCTCGCCAGCGAGCGCGCCGACACGCTGGCCGAGCGCACCGCCGGGATCGCGCGGTTCGTGGCGCTGCTCACTGAGTTGCTGCTGAGCGAGCCGACGGCCGCCGATAGCTCGTGGGTGGCGGCCGCCTGTCGGCTCCTGGAGCGCGACCTCGCCGAGGACTGCGATCTCGCCGCCGTCGCCGCGTCGCTGGGGATGAGCTACGAGAGCTTTCGCAAACAATTCGGCCGCGCCGTCGGCGTGCCGCCCGCCCGCTACCGCGCCGTGCGCCGGATCGATGCGGCCTGCGTGCTGCTGCACCGCCCAGAGCAGACGCTCAGGAGCATCGCCGCCACACTCGGGTTTGCCGACGAGTACCACCTCTCGCGGCGCTTCACGCAGATCGTCGGCAAGACCCCGAGCGAGTTCCGCCGGAGCATGCCGAGATGATCCGGCGGCGATAAGCGGATCGTCAATCGTCAATCGTCAATCGTCAATCGTCTGCCCGTCAATCGTCAATCGAAGATTGTGCCGCTTGCACCCGCTCAATCACCCCGCGTCCTCCGGCCCCCAGACCCGCCGCGCGTCGCTGACCGGCCGCAGGATGACATAACCGACGATCACAAGCGACATCAAGATCAGCACCCCGATCGCCTGGCCGATCTCGGTCGGCAGCCGCCCGCGGCTCGTAGCGAGCACCCCGGCCCAGATCAGCGGCCCGGTAATCGCTGAGAAGCGCCCGACCATGCCGTACAGACCGTAGAACTCGCCGAGCTTGGCCGGCGGCGAGATCCGCTGCATGTATGGCCGGTCGGCGGCCCACGTCCCGCCGAGAGCGATGCCGGCGGCGGCGGCGACGCCGTAGAAGATCGGCAGCGGCAGTCCGAGCAGCCCGATCGCGGCGGCGGCGATGAACACCAGCACCCACAGCCCGAGCACCATATCCAGCGTGCGCTTGGGGCCGATGCGGTCCACCGCAGCGCCCCAGGCGAAGCCGCCGATCACCGCGAACGTGATCGCGCCGAGCAGGATCAGCTGCGCGGTCTTCGAGCCGGCCTCCTCGCTCAGGCCGCGGCTCACCGCCAGGTTGATCACATACAGCCCCATGATCGAGATCACGGTGTTGACCGCGTCGGTATAGAAGATCCGCCCCACGAGGAAGCGCAGCACACCGGGGTAGCGCTCGGCATTGGCGATGGTGGTGCGGATCTGGCGGAAGGCGAGCCCAAGTGACTGCCCATCGAAGGCGCGGGCGCGGGCGTTGGGATGCTCCCTGACGAGCAGGAAGCACGGGATGGCGAACAGCAGAAATAGCGCGGCGGTCAGCAGGAACATGCCGGGGTAGCCGATTTTATCCAGCAGCAGTAGGCCGCTGCCGATGCCGATGTAGGAGCCGAAGTAGCCGACGCCGACGCCGACGCCGCCGATCCAGCCGCGGTTCTCCTCGGTGCTCACGTCTGGCAGCAGCGCGTCGTAGAACTGGAGCCCTGCCTGATAGGCGATGTTGGCCCCGACGAACAGCGCCAGCGAGACCCACAGCCCGCCCTGACCGAGCGCGGCGGTCAGCAGCACGCACAGCAGGGTACTCACCACCAGAAATGGCATCCGCCGCGGCGCCTGATCTGTCAGCGCGCCAAGCAGCGGCGATACGATGAAGATGATGGCGTAGGAGACCGCCGCCGTTAGCGCGTAGGTGCTGTCCGCGCGCTCGGCCCCCACCTGGGTTCGGATCCAGGCGCTGAAGTAGAACGAGACAATGTTGATCGAAAAAATCGTGTTGGCCAGGTCGTAGAGCACCCACCCCACCACCGAGGCGCGGGTCGGGCGGGTCTCGACGAGCGGCGCGGTCAGCTCGGCGGCCATAGTATTGTCCTCCTTGATTGTTTTGTCGCTGCGCTCGGTCTGGGTCGCGGCGCTCTATAGCAATCCTACGAGCGTAGAAAAGGGGAGATCTCGGGGACACCCAGAGGGTACCCGGCCCCCAAACCCCCGCTTTGCGCTGCGCGCGTTTACAACCCTCGTGGCATTGCTATACATTGTATATTCCACCGATGGTATGTGGCGGGCGACCACACCGCACCGCCGTTCCTGGCTCCGCATGCCATCTCACCCCGAGCGAGGACCGATCCACGCGCGCGCCGCCCGCCACACATCTCGCAGCCATGCGCGCCGGAACGACTGAATTGCCGGGCATTCAAGCATTGACTTGCACATCGCCAGCGATGCGTCCGAATGCCGGGCATATGCGCATAGATCGATGAATACGCTCGGTCGCTACGTTCTACGTTTTGCGCTCTATAGCAATCCTACGAGCGTAGAAAAGGGAGATCTCGGGGCTGCGCCCCAATCCCCCGTTTTGCACTCCGCTCATCCAATCACCGGGATTGCCTCCCCGAGCTCCAGCCCACTGCGGCTCAGCGCGCAGCTGTAGCCGAGCACCTCGACGCCGCGCCCGCGCACGTCGGCGAGCGTGGCGGCGAGCTGCGGGTCGATCGCGGCGTCGAGCTCGATCTGCCGCACGCTGCCCTGCGCCACAAATAGCGCCACCGCCCGATCGCCGCCCGCCGCGCAGTCCGCGAGCTCGCGCAGGTGCCGCGCCCCGCGCAGCGTCGGTGCGTCGGGGAAGCGCGCCACACCGTCGCGCACATCGCCGGCGGATTTGACCTCGACGATACAGCGCCGGCCGGCCGCGTCGGTCAGCAGGAAGTCGAAGCGCGACCCGCCGACCGTCACCTCGGGCCGCACTTCGACCATCCCTGCGAGCGCCGGCAGCGCGCCAGCCAGCAGCGCCGCGTGGATCAGCCGGTTGGGCAACACGGTGTCGAGCGAGACGAGCCCGTGCGCGGCGTATGCCGCCACAGCCTGGTAGGCCGTCTTGCGCCCCGCCCCGCTTTGCCGCGCCAGCAGCAGCCGCGCCTCAGGCACCAGCGTGGTCAGCAGCCGCCCCCGGTCTGCCAGGTGCGCCAGCGCCGGCTCGCCGGCAACCAGCGTCTCAAGCAGGAACTGGTTCGGCCGAGCCACAAACACCGCATCGACCAGCGCGCCGCCCCGGCCGAGTGGAACCGTGATGCTCGGCTGAGTCATCGCCCGGCGAACGCGGCCGGCCGCTTCTCCAAAAAGGCGCGCGTCCCCTCGCGGGCGTCATCGGTCACGGCGATCGTGCCAAACAGCGCGGCCTCGTAGGCGCAGCCGTCGCGCAGCGTCATCTCGCCGCCGCGCCCGATAGCCTGCTTGATCGCCGCCACCGCCAGCGGCGCCTGCCGCGCGATCTGCGCCGCCAGCGCCTGCGCCGATGGCAGCAGCGCCTCGGCCGGCACCACCCGCTCGATGAGCCCGATCCGCAGCGCCTCGTCGGCCCCAATCGGCTCGCCGGTGACGCACAGCAGCAGCGCCCGCGCCGCGCCCACGAGCCGCGGCAGCCGCTGTGTGCCGCCCCAGCCGGGGATGATGCCCAGATTGATCTCTGGCTGCCCGAATCTGGCCGTCTCGGCGGCGATGCGCAGGTCACAGCACATCGCCAGCTCCAGCCCGCCGCCGAGCGCGACGCCGTTGATCGCGGCGATGACGATCTTTGGCATCGCCGCGATCTGCTCGCCGAGTGTGTGCGTCGCCTCGCACATCTGCCGCGCCTCAAGCGCGCTACCCAGCGCCGCGAGCTCGCCGATGTCTGCGCCGGCGGCGAAGGCCCGCTGCCCGGCCCCGGTCAGCACCGCCACCCGTAGCGCGGGGTCGCTGGCGAACGCGGCGAGCGCATCGGCGAGCTCGGCGATCGTCTGCCGGCTGAGCGCGTTGCGCACCGCCTCGCGCGCGATCGTCACCGTCGTCACGCCGCTGTCGTCGGCGCGCGTGATACACTGATATTCCATTGCTCGGTCTCCTTTGTGTCGATCATCGGGGAGGATCGCGGCGCTGTCAAGCGGCGGGTGTGGGCCGCAGCCGGGGCTGTTACAGCCTGGTTCGGTGGCGCTCTACCATGCAATGTGTAGCGCTTACTGTATAGGAATGCCATGGCACTTCGTCGATTTGAGCAACGGCCGGTGCAGTTCATCATCGGCTATATCGTCGCGACGCTCCTGCTCGGCGGCGCGCTGCTGCTGCTGCACAGATTCGATAATCTGCTGATCATCCTGATCCCGCCGATCATTCTTAGCTCGCTGATCTATCCGCGTCGGGTCTATTTGCTGCTGGTCGCCATTGGCTGCCCCGTCGTCCTGTTCGTCGCCCCGACGATCAGCCAGGATGCGATCGCCTCGCTGCTCACCACGCTCCAGCTGATCGGTGTGGCGTTTCTGATCTGCGAGATTATTTTCCGCGTCTGCCGCAGACAGCGGGCGGTCGAGGAGGAGCTGGTTTGCAGCCAGGAGGCGCTGCGCACCAGCGAGGAGCACTTTCGCCTGATCTTCGAGCTGGCCCCGATTGGTATCGCTATTACCTCCTTCGAAGGGCAGATCCAGCGGGTGAACGCCGCGCTCTGCCACACGCTCGGTTACAGCCCCGACGAGCTGTGCGGCAAGTTGCTCACCGATATCTCGCATCCCGACGATATGGCGACCAACCTACAGCTGCGGCGCACGCTGATCGATCGCCATATCGAGCGTTTCGAGATGGAGAAGCGCTATATCCGTCGCAATGGCGAGATCGTCCACGCGAAGCTCTACGTCACTGCGGTCCGCGATCGGCATGATGCGCCGACGCAGCTGATCGGTCAGGTGGCGGATCTGACCGAGTATTATCGCCTCGAACAGGAGCGGCTGAGCTTCGAGCGGACGCTGCAAGAGACGCAGAAGCTGGAGAGCCTGGGGCTGCTGGCCGGTGGCATCGCCCACGATTTCAATAACTTGCTCACCAGCATTCTCGGCAACGCTAGTCTGGCACGCATGACGCTCCCCAGCGATGCGCCCACCGTCGAGAACCTGACGCAGATCGAGATCGCCGTGCGCAGCGCCGCCGATCTGACGCGGCAGATGCTGGCCTACGCCGGCAAGGGCCAGTTTATTATCCGCCCGGTGCTGCTCAACGCGATCGTCACTGAGATCGCTAGGCTGTTGCGGGTCTCGCTGCCCCGTCCAGTGCAGATCGTCTACGAGCTCGGCGAGGGGCTGCCGACGATCGCGGCCGATGCGACGCAGATGCGGCAGGTGGTGATGAATCTTGTCCTCAACGCCGCCGAGGCGATCGGCGATGCGCAGGGCACGGTTTTCATCGCGACCGCGATGGTGGTGCTCCCGGCCGACAGACTGCCCGCCGTCCATCCCACCACCGCGCTCGCGCCAGGCGAGTATCTCTGCCTGACGGTGCGCGATACCGGCCATGGCATGACGTCAGAGACGAGGGCGAAGATCTTCGACCCGTTTTTTACCACCAAGTTCGCCGGGCGCGGCCTCGGCCTCGCCGCCGTGCTCGGGATCGTCCGCCACCATCGCGGCGCGCTGCGCGTCGAGAGCGAGCCTGGTATCGGCAGCTGCTTCTCGGTCTTCTTCCCCGTGACGCGGCCGACGTAGCCGGCCAGCGAGCTGCGCCGCGCGGCCAAGGTGGCGAGCGCGGTCGCGTCGCCCTGACACTTCGGCTATCCGCGCCGCTCACCGGCTGGTGCCCGCTGTGCCAGCCAGCGCCGCTGCTCAGCGGCGCTGACCCCGACCTCACCGTCGATCAGCGCGGCGCGCAGCTCGTCGAGCAGCCGCCCGATGGCTGATCCAGCGGCGATCCCGAGCGCCAGCGCATCATCGCCGCCGATCGCCGGCCGCAGGTGGCGCAGCTCGTCCAGATAGCGCGCGAACGGCGTTGCGTCCGCCGCGCTCAGCCGCGCCGCCCACAGTGCCGCAGATTCGAACCCGCGCAGCCGCCGCTCGATCGCGCTCGGCCGCGCGCCCGCCAGGTCTGGCGCGATGGTTGCCAGCTCGCCCGCCTCGATGATGGTACGCCGCTGACCTTTCGATGGCTTGTAGCGCTCCAGCAGCCGCCCGCGCTGCGCCTCGCTCAGCCCAAACACCGCCAGCGCCAGCAGCAGGTCGGCCGCGTCGGCGTCGATTGGCAGCGCGCGCGCCGCCGCCGCCCTGGCGCTCAGCGCGTCGTCCCAGCGCAGCCCATCGCCAAACGCAGCCAGCGCGCCCCACGCGTCCAGCAGCGCTAGCGCCCGCTCTGGCGCTGGCTCGCGCGCCAGCAGCCGCAGCTCGTTGATGATGCGCGCCGGCGTCAGCAGCGCCAGCGCACCGGCGTCGATCGCCTGGCGCATCCAGCCGGCGGTGGGCGCATCGAGCGCGAACCCCAGCCGCGCGGCGAACCGCGCCGCCCTGATGACCCGCGTCGGGTCTTCGACGAAGCTGAAAGGGTGGAGCGCCCGCACCGCACCGCGCCATAGATCAGCGTAGCCGCCGCACGGATCGTAGATCGCGCCGAAGTCGCTCTCGCCCAGCGAGAGCGCCAGCGTGTTGATGGCGAAATCGCGCCGCCATAAGTCATCGCGCAGCGTCCCACGGACGATCTGCGGCAGCTGCGCCGCCCCGTCGTAGCGCTCGCCCCTGGCGCTCACGATGTCGAAGCTCAGCGCGCCGCCCTGTCGCCCGCCATCGGGCAGCACGCCATCGGGCAGCACGCCATCGGGCAGCACGATCGTCGCGGTGCCGAACGCCGGGTGCAGCGCGGCCCGCCCGCCCAGCGCCGCCGCCGCCAGCCGCGCCAGGGCGATCCCGTCGCCCTTGACCACCACGTCCAGGTCGCCGATCGGCCGCCCCAGCAGCAGGTCGCGTGGGACGCCGCCGATCAGCCACAGCCCGCCGCGCTCGGCGCTGGCGGCGAGCGCGAGCAGCACCTTCCAGCGTAGCTCCCCCAGCGCGGCGGCGAGCGCCTCCGCGTCGATTATGGCGACGGGCGCGGCGGCTGGCACGGTCGGTGCAATGTGCTGCGCCAGGAGCGCTGGGTCGATCGTCCCGAGCGCAAGCCCCGCCGCATCGCAGACGATCGGCGCGCCAGCGAGCTCGGCGGGGAGCGCCGCGAACTGTTCGGCCACCGCCGCGAGCGCTGTCCCCTGCGCCACGTACAGCGGCGCGCGCCATAGCCATGGCTCGGCCGGCGAAGCGCCGAGGCCCAGCCGCATCGCCCGCGCGGTGCTGGCTGCGGTCAGTACGCCGTAGCCGCCGACCGGCAGCCCAAACAGCGCCATGCCGCGCCCGCCGAGCGCGGCGGCGACATCGGCGATCGGCAACGATCGATCGAGCAGGAGAGGTGGCACGAGCTGGTTCATCTGACGTATTATAAACCGAGCGCCGGTTGCCGTTCGTTGCTTGACATTGTGACGTATTTCACGTATGCTGCAGCGCGGACGCAGCCGCGATTGTCGCTCGACGATGGCTGCGTAGTAAGGAGTGTTCCATGGCAGAAGAAATAACCGCCGTGCCGTTCGCGCCACCGGCCACCGAGCCGACGACGAGCGAGCTTCCTGCGGTCACCGTTCCGACCATCGTCCGCGCCGCGCCGCGCCGCCCGCGGGTCGTGATCGTCGGGGCCGGCTTTGGCGGGCTCAGCGCCGCCCGCGCGTTCAGCAAAAAGCCGGTGGACGTGCTAGTGCTCGACCGCAATAACTATCACGGCTTCTGGCCGCTGCTCTATCAGGTGGCCACCGCCGGTCTCGAGCCCGAGTCGATCGCCTACCCGGTGCGTGGCATCCTGCGCGAGTACCCAAACGCGACATTTCAGATGGCCGAGGTCACCGGCATCGATATGGACGTGCGTCAGGTGCAGACCGTCGGCGGCCCGATCGATTACGACTATCTGGTCCTCTCGGCCGGCAGCACCAATAACTACTTTGGCAATGATAACCTGGCCAGCAATACGTTTGGCATGAAAGATATCGAGGAGGCCAGCCACCTGCGCGCCCGCGCGCTGACTTGCTTCGAGGAGGCGGTGCGCGAGACCGATGTGGCGCGTCAGGCGGCGCTGCTGACGTTTGTGGTGATCGGCGGCGGCCCGACTGGCGTGGAGCTCGCCGGGGCGTTCATCGAGCTCGTCAACTATATTATGCGTAAAGACTACCCGATGCTCAACCGCGCGCTGGCCCGCGTGGTGCTCGTCGAGAACTCGGAGCATATCCTCGCGCCGTTCCCCGAGAGCCTGCGCCGCAGCGCGCTCAAGCGCCTGGAGAAGATCGGCGTCGAGGTCAAGCTCAAAACCGGCGTCGCCAGCGTCGATGGCACCACCGTCACCTTCCGCGATGGCGGGACGATGCACGCCGGGACGGTGATCTGGGCGGCTGGGGTGCGCGCCTCGCCGCTCGCCGATGCGCTCCGCGTCGCCACTGGCAAGGGCGGGCGGGTGCAGATCGCGCCGACGCTCGATGTCCCCGGGCATCCAGATGTGTTTATCATCGGCGATATGGCCTATCTCGAAGGCTATAAGCCGGGCGTCGCCTACCCCATGATTGCCCCGGTGGCGATCCAGATGGGCGAGCAGACGGCGGCCAATATCCTGGCGCATATCGCCGGTCGCCCGCTCAGGCCGTTTCGCTACTTCGATAAAGGCCAGATGGCGACCATCGGCCGTAGCGCTGCCGTGCTCGATGCGTTTGGCATCCGGCTCACCGGCTTCATCGCCTGGCTCGGCTGGCTGTTCGTCCACCTGATGTTCCTGGTCGGGTTCCGCAACCGCGTGATCGTCCTGATCAACTGGGCCTACAACTACTTCACCTACGATCGTGGCGTGCGCCTGATTTTTGGCGACACCTACGCCAACCGGCCAAAAGAGTAGCTGCGTTCATCGGTTTGTCATCGGTCGCGTGGTATACTTGGTGGCATGGGATGGTAGGGAGCTGGAACCATGCAACTTCGTCCGCCACGCGACCCAAGCGCGCAGCTGATCATCGGTGCGGTCTGCTTTCTGCTCGGCACGCTCCTGCTGATCCGAACTTACGCCGCCCCCGCCGCGCCGCCGGACACCGCCATGGGCGAAACGAGCGTCGTCGCGACGAGCGATGCTCCCCGCGCGCCAACTGTCGCCCTCGCCGTGCCGACCGCCGTGGTCGCTGACGCGCCGACAGCTCCACCCGCAGACTCCTACCCGCTCCCCGCCGCTCCAACCGTGTATGGCCAGGCGATACCGATCGTCGGCAGCGGCGAGCAGGCCACCGTGCTGCCCACGGTGCTGGTGGTCTTCACACCCACGCCTGCCGATGCCGCCGCGCCGCTCCAGCCGACGGCCGCGCCGCTCCAGCCGACCATCGCCGCTCCCACCGCGCTGCCAACCCGCGGCGCCATCGCGCCCACCGCCGTGCTGCCGTCGGTCATCCCCGCGCCGGCCACAGCCACCATCGTCGCGCCCACTGTCGCCGCCATCACAACCACCGCGTTGCCAACCGCGCCGCTGCCGAGCGCCACCGCCACCACAACCGCGCCGCTGCCGAGCGCCACGCCCACACCGAGCCAGACGCCGACGGTTTCGCCAGGCGGCAGCGTGCCGACGCCGTCACAGACGCCCGCACCGTCCATTACCACCACGCCCGGTGTCACCCTCTACAGCGTCACCTACACCGTCAGCGGCACGAGCCCGCGCATCAAGATCGGGTTCTTAGATGTCAAGCGCGACCCGCGCACCGGTGCCATCCTGTATCAAAACGATGGGACGCCGTTTCTCGTGTCGAATTCCGTTGGCACCGACCCTCCCGGCACTCCGGTGCCGCTGCCATGGACCTACACCATCCAAGTCGGTGCGGGCACCGAGATGGAACTCTACGTCGATAACCTCTCCGACGCTGGCGGTATCCAGGTCGGCACCATCACTTGCAAGATCGATGCGGTCATCCCGCCGCCCAATACCATCACGGAGACCGCCGATATCACCAACGGTGATGACTACGTCGATTGTGTGCTCAATGTTCCGTAGTGTGTAGCAGCGATCACTCCGGTGTGGGGGCGTCCGTCGGCGCTTCGAGCCGGCCGAGGGCCCGCAGCTGCGGCCAGAGCGCGCCAGCGCCGAGCACCACCAGGAGGGTGCCGATCCCGCCAAAAACCACCGCCCCCACTGTGCCGAGCACCGCTGCGGCGATCCCCGACTCAAACGCGCCCATCTCGTTGGAGAGCCCGATGAAGACATAGTGGACCGCGTTGACCCGCCCGCGCATCGCGTCTGGGGTCCTGGTCAGCAGCAGCGTGCTGCGGATTACCACGCTGATGTTATCAAGCGCGCCGAGCAGCGTGAGCATCGCCAGCGAGAGCGGGAACCACGTCGAGAGGCCGAAGATGATCGTGGCGACGCCGAACCCCGCTACTACGCCTAGCAGCGTCAGCCCGGCGCGCCTGAACGGCGGCAGGTGCGCGATGGCCAGCGCCGCCGTTATCGCGCCGATCGCCGGCGCCGCCCGCAGCCACCCCAGCCCCGCCGCGCCGACGCCCAGGATATCGCTGGCGAACACCGGCAGCAGCGCGGTGGCCCCGCCGAGCAGCACCGCGAACATATCCAGCGTGATCGACGCCAGAATCAGCGGGGTGCGCCGCACAAAGTTGAGCCCGGCCAGCATCGTCTTCAGCGTGGCCGCCTCGGCGCTGCGCTCGGTCTGCCGCGGCCTGAGCAGCGCGAACATCGCTGCCACCGCCAGCAGCAGCGCCGCGACGACGGCGTAGACCAGCGTTGCGTCGCCGCGCGTCGCGATGATCGCGCCGCCGATCGCCGGCCCCACCACCGAAGACGCCTGCCACGCGCCGCTATCCCACGTCGCCGCGCTGCTGTAATGCTCGGGCGGCACCACCTCTGCCAGCAGTGATGACAGCGCCGGGCTCTGAAATGCCCGGCCAACGCCCATCACGGCCAGCAGCGCGTAGACCGGCACCAGCCCGAGCAGCGTCGTCCTGCTGCCGCCGCTGCGCCACGAGAGCCAGCCGATTCCGATCGCGCATAGCCCGAGCAGCGCGAGCGCCGCGACGCTGATCCACTTGCGGCTGCGCTTATCGGCGATCTGCCCGGCCGGGAGCGCCAGCAGCACCACCGGGACCACCTGCACCAGCCCGACGATCCCCAGCGCCAGCGGGTTCTTGGTGCGCTCGTAGAGCTCCCACCCGATCGCAACGTTGAGCATCTGCTCGCCGACCACCGCCAGAAACGTCCCGATCAGCAGCAGCCGAAAGTCGCCAAACCGTAGTGCGGCGTATGGGTCGCGCCGCGCTCCCACCTCGACACCCGCCATCCCTGACCTCTTCTGATTGCATACCAACGATGGATGAAAGGTTATAAAGCGCGTATGCTTGGAGGGACCTGCGCCCCTCCAATCCACCCCGCTTTTCCGCATACGGATGACAAGTGTATAAAGCGCGTATGCTTGGAGGGACCTGCGGCCCTCCAACCCACCCCATTTTTCCGCAACACAAGCGCAGCGCGCCAGCGATCACTGGCGCGCTGCGTATGCCGCTCGACTGTGGGCCGAACTCAGTCCAGATAGCCGTGGAGCCTGGCGCTCGGTCCATCGCCGCGCAGGTGGCGCAGCGCTTCGGCCTCGATCTGCCGAGTGCGCTCGCGGGTGATCTCAAACGCCACGCCAACCTCTTCGAGCGCCCGTCGGCGGCCGTCAGTCAGCCCGTAGCGCAGCTGGATCGCGGCGCGCTCGCGGTCTGGCAGCTCGCGCAGCGCGGCGGCGAGATCCTGCTCTAGCATCCGCTGCGTTGCGATCGTGAGCGGCTCATCGTGCTCGCCGTTGGCGAGCAGTTCGCCGATATGGCCATCGCCATCGCTGCCGAGCGGCTGTTCGAGCGAGATTGTCTGGGCGGCGGCCTGGAGGAGGCGGCGGATCTTGCGGTCGCTGGTGCCGAGCGCGGTGGCGAGCTCGTCGATCGTCGGCTCGCGGCAGAGCGTCTGCTCAAGCTGCCGGCTGACGCGCCGCAGCTGCCCGATCGCATCGCTCATATGCACCGGCAGGCGGATCATGCGGCTCTGCTCGGCGATCGCGCGCGTGATCGCCTGCCGGATCCACCAGGTAGCGTACGTCGAGAAACGATGACCCTTTGTGTAGTCGAACTTCTCGACGGCGCGCATCAGCCCGATATTGCCCTCCTGCACCAGATCCATCAGGCTCAGCGGCCCGCCGATATACTTTTTGGCGACGCTGACCACCAGCCGCAGGTTCGCCTGGATCAGCCGCCGGCGCGCCTCGTCGCCCTGGTAGATCTGCCGCTCGGAGGCCAGGCGCTCGGCGCGGCTGAGCGCCTGGCTTCCGCTGGCGGCGGCGCGCTTACCGCGCTCGATCTCCTGCGCCAGCGCCACTTCATCATCTGCGGTGAGTAGCGAGACCTGACCGATCTCGCGCAGGTAGAGTTGCACCGAGTCTTCGGTGATCTCCGCGCCGCGTGGGGCGCTCGGGCGAGGCTCATAGTCCCAGGCGCGATCGCTCGGGGGGGCTTCGGTCTGACGCGGCGGACGGTTGGACAGGCGGCGTGTCTCTTCCATCGGCTACCTCTGGTCTTCTGTTGCGCGGCGAACGGCGATGTTCGGGAAGGCTCAGCGGTCGGGATTTAATGTGGCAACACGTCGCTTCGGCGAAAAAGGATCTATTGCTGGCGGTCGATAATAAACGCGCCGATCTCCGCCATCGTGCGCCTGGCCAGCGTCGGCGCGAAGCCATCGAGCTGCCGCAGCGCCTGCTCGATCAGCTGCCGCGCCTCGTCCATGGCGCGCGCGCTGCCGCCAGCAGCATTCACCGCCGCCACCAGCTGCGGCACCCGCGCAGCATCTGGCCGGCCGCTCGCGGCCACCTCGCGCAGCAGCGGCGCGCCGCTCTGGGCTACGGCATAGATCAGCGGCAGCGTCAACGTCCCCTCGCGCAGGTCGTTGCCGGCCGGTTTGCCGAGCAGTTGCTCATCGCCCACGAAGTCCAGCACGTCGTCCACGATCTGAAACGCCAGCCCGAGGTCGTAGCCAAACGTCCCGAGTTGCTCGATCTGCTCGTCAGAGCCGCCGGCCACCGCGATGCCGGCCTTGCAGGCCGCGGCGAACAGCACCGCCGTCTTGCTACCGATTTTCTGGTAATACTGCTTCAGGGCGACGTGCATCGGCTCAAGCTGGGTCACCGGGCTCAGCTCGCCCTCCACCATCGTCTGCGCCGCCGCAGTGTAGAAGCGGATGATGCGCGGATCGGGTTCGTTGGCGAGCTCGTTGGCCGCCAGCCCGAAGAAGTAGTCTCCCAGCATCAGCGCCACGTCTTTATCCCAGCGGTTGTGAACCGTCACGCGGCCGCGGCGCTGCCCAGCCCGGTCCACCAGGTCATCGTGAACCAGCGAGGCGGCGTGGAGCAGCTCGATGGCGATCGCCGGGTGGGCGGCGCGATCAAGATCATAGCTGCCGAGGCGCGCGCTCAGCAGCACCAGCGCCGCCCGCAGCCGCTTGCCGCCTGCGGCCACGGTGTACGCGCCAGCATCGCTCAGCAGCGCCGAGCGCGATGCGGTGCGGGCCAGCAGCCGGCTCTCGATCTCGGCCAGATCGGCCGTCAGATCGGCGCGGCGGAAAATTTCGGCCAGCCCGGCTGGAACCAGCCGCGGCGCGAGCTCGGCGGCGCGATGGGGTGCGATTGAGGCTTCGATGTGCGGGAGCGCCATACGGGGCACGCTTTCTAGCGGGTCGGTGGGATACACGCCTGCTATGGCATTGTGAAGGATAGCACGATATAATCATAGCACGCGCCGAGAAAATGTCAAGAGCTTGCACAGGTTTTGTGGAATACTGTGCAAACTGTTGCAGTGTCCCGATGTAGCGCGCTCACGCCGCCCAGCGCGGCTGCGCTGCGGTGAGGATCGTGGCGTGGCTCGCGCGCCAGCCGATCGCGTTACAGCCAGCACCGAGCTCGGCGATCAGCTGCGGCACCGCGTCTGCGGCACCCGCGTGGAGCCCCTCGCTGACGATCAGCGCCCGCCGGGTGGCTGGTCCCACCGCCGAGCGCAGGCTCTGCCGAAACGTCCAGCGCCGTGCGTGGACCTGCCGCAGCGCGTCGGCGAAGATCACCTCGCCGGGCTCTGGCCGCTCGTGCTCGCCGCTGAACGCCAGGTAGTCCTCGTCGCCATCGGCGTGGCACACCTCGATCCGCTCGGCCACCCGATCGATGTCGATCGCGGCGATCGGCAGCGCGTAGGCCAGCGAGACTGCATTGCACAGATCGACGAGCGGGTGCAGCGTCGGCAGCGCGTCCTCCTTACGAAACCGCCGCAGCAGCGCTTCGGCCGCCGAGCGGTACTGCGTCGGCTTCATCCCCATCTGCGCAAATGCCCTGCGCCAGGCGGCGATCTCCGGCAGGTCCGACTCCTGCGTCGCAGCCAGCCTGCTGCGGGCGCGCTCCAGCAGCGGCGCGAGCGGCGCAGCATCCGCCGCCGCCGGGGCGCGCCCGTCCACCAACTCCACCAGCATCACCCCAGGGACCAGCGTGGGGAACTGCTCCCAGATCATCGGCGCGTGCATAAACTCCATTGGATCCTCGCGCTTATTAGGGACTCTTCATGTTCCTACGTAGCGAAGGTGAAGATAGATCGGGGGCCGAGCGATAGTGCTATAATGCGCGGTAAGTGTGGTAGCAGGCACGCATGGGAGGCCTGCTCAGTCCGCCAGCGCCGGCGGCAAGGAACAGGTGTATGAGCGACCTGACAGCGTTTTTTGGCCCAAATGCGGGCTACGTCCTTGAGCTTTACGATCAGTATCAGCGCGACCCGCAGTCCGTCGACGACGAGACACGCGCTTTTTTTTCCGTCTTCCGCCCCGAAGCGCCGCAGCTGCCGATCCCGGCGGCGACAGTGACCAACGCCCACGCCCTCACCCGCTCGCCGCTCGATGTGGATCACACCGTCGGCGCCGCGCGACTCATCCGCTACATCCGCGAAAAAGGCCACAGCGCCGCATCGATCGACCCGCTCGGCGCGGAGCCGCAGCCGGACGGCGGGCTCAAGCTCGAATCGCACGATATCACCAACGACGACCTGCTCTCGCTCCCGCCCAACATCGTCCGCGGCCCGCTCGTCAAGGGCTCGGCCAACGCATTCGAGGCGGTGCAGAAGCTGCGCGAGGTCTACTCCAGCACCATCGGCTACGAGACCGACCACGTCCAGAACTGGGAGGAACGCACCTGGATCCGCGATGCGATCGAGGGTCGTACGTTCTTCTACGGCTTCGATGAGGACCGCAAGTTCAACGTGCTCGACCGGCTGACCGAAGTTGAGGTGTTTGAGACCTACCTGCACAAGACATTCCAGGGCCAAAAGCGGTTCTCGCTCGAAGGTCTCGATATGCTGGTGCCGATGATGGACTCGATCGTCCGCAATGCCGCCGCCGAGAACGTGCGCGAGATCGTCATCGGCATGGCCCACCGCGGCCGGCTCAATATGCTCGCCCATGTCCTCGGTAAACCCTACGAGCAGATCCTCCACGAGTTCATCAGCGCCGGCAAAAGCGACGCCAACGAGCCGGCGGGGCGGGTCGCGCTCGGCTACGTCGGCGATGTCAAGTACCACCTCGGCGCGCGCCGGGCCTACAAAGACATGGGCGTCTCCGAGCTGCCGATCACGCTGGTCCCCAACCCTTCCCATCTGGAGTTCGTCAACGCGGTGGTCGAGGGGCGGGCGCGGGCGGCGCAGGAGCGGCGCGATCAGCCAGGCCTGCCGCAGCGCGACAAGCACGCGTCGCTGCCAGTGCTGATCCATGGCGACGCCGCCTTCCCCGGCCAGGGGATCGTCGCCGAGACGCTCAATATGTCAAACCTGAGCGGCTACAGCACCGGCGGCACGATTCACATCATCACTAATAACCAGATCGGCTTCACCACCGAGCCGATCGACAGCCGCTCCACCGTGTACGCCAGCGACCTGGCAAAAGGGTTCGAGATCCCGATCGTCCACGTCAACGCCGACGACGTCTGGGCCTGCATCGCTGTGGCCCGCATGGCCTACGCCTATCGCAGCCACTACGGCAAAGATTTCGTGATCGACCTGGTCGGCTATCGCCGCTGGGGGCATAACGAGGGCGACGATCCATCCTTCACCCAGCCGCAGATGTACGAAAAAATCCGCGCACACCCGACGGTGCGGTCGATCTGGGCGGCGCGGCTCGAAGCTGAGGGTCTGATCCCCGCCGGCCACGCCGATGCGCTGGTGGCCAAGATGGTCGCCAAGCTGGCCGAGGCCAAGGATACCGCCGAGCATGAGTTCCAGCACGCCGATCCGCCGGCCGATCCGCCGCCGGGGTTGGCGCGGCGCACCGTCACCCGCGTCCCGTCCGAGTTGCTGCGCGCCTACAACGAAGCGCTGTTCACCTGGCCTGCGGGCCTGACGATCAACCCGCGGCTGGATAAGCAACTCCAGGAGCGCCGGGCCTCGCTCGACGTCGAGCGCCGGATCTTCTGGGGCCACGCCGAGGAGCTGGCCTTCGCCTCGATCGTCGCCGAGGGCGTCCCCATTCGGCTCAGCGGTCAGGACAGCCAGCGCGGCACCTTCGTCCAGCGCCATCTCGTGGTCCACGATATCACGAGCAGCGGCGAGTACTGCGCGCTGCACCACCTGCCGCAGGCCAAGGCCTCATTCGCGGTCTACAACAGCCCGCTCTCCGAGCAGGCCGTGCTCGGCTTCGAGTTCGGCTACTCGGCCCACGAGCCAAATGCGCTGGTGCTGTGGGAGGCGCAGTTCGGCGATTTTGCCAACGGCGCGCAGGTGATTATTGACCAGTTCATCGTCTCGGCACGCAAAAAGTGGGGCCAGACGCCGGCGCTAGTGCTGCTACTGCCCCACGGCTATGAGGGCCAGGGCCCCGAGCACTCCAGCGCTAAGCTGGAGCGCTTCCTGCAGCTCGCCGCAGACGATAACATGCGCATCGCCAATTGCACCACCGCAGCGCAGTACTTCCACGTTCTGCGCCGCCAGGCGCTGCTGCTCAAAGATGACCCGCGGCCGCTGGTGGTTATGACCCCCAAGAGCCTGCTGCGCAACCCGCGCGCCGGGTCATCGCTCGCCGACCTGACCGACGGCAAGTTCCAGCGCGTCATGGACGACCCGACCGGCCCGGCGCGCGCCGACGAGATCGTCAGGCTGGTCCTCTGCTCCGGCAAGGTCGCCGTGGACCTCGCCGCCGAGCAGCAGGACGTGCCGACGCCGGGGGTGGCGGTGGTGCGCGTCGAGGAGCTGTACTCCTTCCCCGCCGACGAGCTGCGCGAGCTGTTTGGGCGCTACCCGCAGATGCGCGAGATCGTCTGGCTGCAGGAGGAGCCGCGCAACATGGGCGCGTGGTCCTATATCGAGCTCCAGCTCCGCCCGATCCTGCCCGCCGATATCGAGCTGCGCTACGCCGGTCGCGCCGCATCGGCCAGCCCGTCAGAGGGTTCGCTGCGGCTGCACACGCTTGAACAGAGCCGGATCATCGCCGAGGCGCTCAGCGACGTGCCGTTGCTCAGCCCTGCCCATCAGTAATCTGTTTGACGGGAGACCATATGGCGCTCGAAATTAAAGTTCCAACCCTCGGCGAATCGGTCGTCGAGGCGACTGTCGGTAAGTGGCTCAAAAAGATCGGCGAGCAGGTGGCCGTCGGCGAGACCGTCGTCGACCTCGAAACCGACAAGGTCAACGTCGAGGTCGCCGCCACCGCAGCCGGCGTGCTCGAGCAGATCGTCGCCGCCGAGGGGGCGACGGTCGGCGTCGGGGCGACGCTTGCGCTGCTCGGCACGGCCAACGGCGCGGTTCCCGCTCCCGCCGCGCCAGAGGCGGCCAGCGCCGCCCCCGCCGCTACTCCCGCCGCCCGTGCGGCAGAGCCGCCTCCCGCCTCCACCGATTCTCCCCCCGCGCCGGCCGCGTCGCACGTGGCTGCCAGCGCCACGCCCACCGCGCGCAATGTCGCCGCCGTCACCGGCCTCGATGTGGCGGCCGTGCCGGGTAGCGGCCCAGGCGGCCGCGTCATGAAAGACGATGTAGTGGCCGCCAGCGCGCCAGCTGCTCCCGCGAGCGCGCCTGCTCCCGCGAGCGTGCCGGCCACACCGGCTCCCCCGCCAGCCGCTGCTCCCGCCGCGCCAGGCTCCCCCGCGAGCGCGCCGGCCGCCGACAGCCGAGGCGAGGAGCGGGTCAAAATGTCGCGGCGGCGCCAGACGATCGCCACCCGGCTCGTCGAGGCGCAGCACACCGCGGCGATGCTGACCACCTTCAACGAGATCGACATGGGCGCGGTGATGGATCTGCGCAAGCGCCGCCGCGACGCGTTCAAGGAGCGCAACGGCGTTGGCCTCGGCTTTATGTCGTTCTTCACTAAGGCTGCGGTGGGCGCGCTCAAGGCCTTCCCGCTGGTCAACGCCGAGATCCAGGGCGACGAGATCGTCATGAAGCGCTACTACGACATCGGCGTGGCGGTGAGCACCGACGACGGCCTGGTGGTCCCAGTGCTGCGCGACGCCGACCGGCTGACGTTTGCCGGCGTCGAGAAGGGGATCGAGAGCCTGGCGCGGCGGGCCCGCGATGGCAAGCTCACGATCGGCGACCTCAAGGGCGGCACGTTCACCATCACCAACGGCGGCATCTTCGGCTCGCTGATGTCCACCCCGATCATCAACGCGCCGCAGGTCGGCATCCTGGGGATGCACAAGATCCAGGAGCGACCGATGGTTGTCGGCGGGCAGATCGTCGCCCGGCCGATGATGTACGTGGCGCTCTCCTATGACCACCGGCTGATCGATGGCAAGGAGGCGGTCTCGTTTCTGGTGCGGATCAAAGAGTTGGTGGAAGATCCGGAGAGCCTGCTGCTGGAGGGGTAGGCGGGTGCCTGCCAGACACACGAAGGGCGGGTGGAGTTCCTTCCACCCGCCCTTCGCAACCCCCGAGCTACGTGGCAATGACGGTGCCGCCGCGCGAGCGGACGAACCCGCCCAGCCCCGGCGCGGCTATCAGGTAGAAGACCATCAGCCAGAGGTAGGGCGCGAGCGCTGCGCCGATGGCGACCGGGACGGCGAGCGCGCAGGCGGCGAGCGCGCTGCCCATCCCATCGCTGCCAAAGTGCGCGCCGATCAGTCTGGCGAGCGCGGCGAACCCGCAGACGAACGGCAGCTGCAGCACGATCAGCAGCAGCAGCGCGAGCGGCAGCCCGACGATGCTCGCCGCCAGCAGCAGCGCCACCCCACCGCTGAGCAGCAGCCAGACGAGCCCCGCGCCGCCGCCGACAGCGATGGCGCGGGCTGGAGCGTGCTGCAGCGCGCTGGCGGCGGTGCGGGTGCGCTGTGGCCAGACCAGCAGCAGCACCAGCGTCAGCACCAGCAGCAGCCCGCCAAACAGCACACCGGCGGCGGCGCGGCCGATAGGCCCGCTCAGGCGCAGCGTATTGGCCGGCAGCGCCACCGCGCTCACTAGCCGCTCGATAGCCGATCCGGAGCCGCCGAGTGCCACGACGAGTTGCGGCGCTCCGCCGAGCAGATTGATGGCCCCGACCGCTAGCAGCACGGTCGTCAGCAACCCGATGATAGCGAACGGAGTCCTGGCGCGGCGGGCGCGGCGGCGGGCGCTCTGGTGAGCGGCGGCGGGGGTTGGCGGGAGGCGCGCCAGGACGCGATCGGCGAGGTCTGGCGGAGGCTGGGGCATCACCCCACGTTCGTTGAGCGCCCTTCGTAGCTCTGAGTCGTCCATAGCAGATCCTTTAGCATCGCGCGGGCGCGATGCAGTCGCGTCTTGATCGTACTCTCGGTCAGGCCGGTGACCTGCGCGATCTCGCTGTAGGAGAGATCGTGAATGTAGTACAGCAGCGTCACCTGGCGATAGGTGTCTGGCAGCTTGAGCAGCGCCGCCTGCACCTCATCGCCCACCTCGTGCTGCTCGGCCTGGCCCTCAGGCCCGCGCTCGCTCGTCGCCAGCACCGGGGCCACATCGTCGAGCGTCAGCCAGCTGAGGCGCTGCCGCCTGAGCCGGTCGATACAGTAGTTCGACGCCACCGACAGCAGCCAGGTCGAGAAACGTCGGCTACGGTCGAAGCTGTCGAGGCGGGTGTAGGCGCGCAGAAAGATCTCCTGCGCCGCATCTTCGGCGTCTTGCGGGTTGCCGAGCATGCGGTAGGCGATGCCGAATACCGCGCCGGTGTAGCGCTGCATCAGCGTCCCAAACGCCTGGGTGTCGCCGCAGCGCGCGCGATCGATGAGCGCTAGCTCGTCCGTCTGTTGTTCCATGTACGATCCTACGCGTCTACGGTTGCACACGGCTTGCGGTCAGCGCGCAGTTCGTTTACCATGCGCGCGGCGTTCCAGATGGCACTGCGAGGAGGAATGATTGTGGCACAGTTTGAACGGGCGCAGATCCGCGCCGCGCTCGCGCTCGTCGACCCGGCCGTCAGCTCGTTTCTCGATCTGCAGACCGGCCAGGTCGTGTCGATCACCGAAGGCGATACCAGCGATGCCAACGCGGCGCTCAGCGCCGAGGTGATGGACGGCTACGGCGATCGCTTTCGCTACATCCCAGGCGGCAGCCAGCAGGCGGACGATGCAGTGCTAGACGCCTGGCTGGGCAACGAGGGGCTCGCCATCGCGCCGTAGCATATCTCCGCATCAGCGCCCAGAGCCACACCCCATCGCTCAGGCATCGTTGAGCGCCGCCACCCCCGGCAGCACCTTGCCCTCTAGCAGCTCGAGCGAGGCCCCGCCGCCGGTCGAGATATGGCGCATCTTATCGGCGAGTCCCATCTGCTCCACCGCCGCCACCGAGTCGCCGCCGCCGATGATCGTCATCCCGCCGCACTCGGCCATCGCCTGCGCCACCGCGCGGGTCCCCTCGGCGAACGGTGCCAGCTCGAACACCCCCATCGGCCCGTTCCAAATCACCGTGCCGGCCGGGCGGATGACCTCGGCGTAGGCAGCGCCGGTCGCCGGGCCGATATCCAGCGCGCGCCAGCCGGCGGTGACATCGGTCACGGCGGCCACGCGCGTCTTGGCATCGGCGCTGAACGCATCGGCCAGCACCAGGTCGGTCGGGAGCAGCAGGCGCGCGCCGCGCTGCTCGGCCAGCGCCATTAGCGAGCGCGCCGTCTCCACCGAGTCTGGCTCGACCAGCGAGTCGCCCATGGGGTGCCCCTGCGCCAGCAGAAACGTGTTGGCCATCCCGCCGCCGATCAGCAGCGCGTCCACCGTGCCCAGCAAGTGCTCGATTACGGCGATTTTATCCGAGATCTTCGCGCCGCCGATGATCGTCACAAACGGCCGCTCTGGGTTCTCAAGCGCGCCGCCAAGCGCCGCCAGCTCGGCTTCGAGCAGCAGCCCGGCCACCGCCGGCATGTGGTGCGCCACCCCCTCGGTGCTGGCATGGGCCCGGTGCGCCGCGCCGAATGCGTCATTGACATACACATCGCCGAGCCGCGCCAGCTCGGTGGCCATCGACGGGTCATTGGCCTCCTCGCGGGCGTCGAAGCGGGTATTCTCCAGCATCAGCACCTCGCCCGGCCTGAGGTCGGCCACCGCCGCCTCGGCCGCCACGCCGGTAATAGCGTGGCTGCCCTTGATGGCGCTCGCCTCTGGGAGCAGCTCGGCGAGCCTGGCCACCACCGGCGCGAGCCGCATGCTCTCGACGACCTTATTCTTCGGCCGCCCGAGGTGCGACATCAGCACCACTGAGGCACCGTGTGCGAGCAGGTAACGGATCGTCGGCAGCGCCGCCCTGATGCGCGTATCATCGCCAATCTGCCCATCCTCCAGGGGCACATTGAAATCGACGCGCACCAACGCGCGTTTGCCGTCCCAGTCGATATCACGAACCGTCTGTTTTTGCATTGTGTCCCTCGTGTGTGCGCGCCCGTCGTGCAAGACCACGCGATCATTGTAACATACCGCTCAATCGCGCTCCTTCCGGCGCGCGCTGGCCTGGCTCGTTGTCTCTCAGCTGTGCGCTTCGCGTGTGTTTTCAGGCGCTTGGCGCGAGTGCTTCGCACCAGAGAAGCGCGCTACGTGGTGCTGCGGGCTCAAAAAGCAGTTGCGCCACAGGAGCTCTTAGTTTATTATATAGTTGCACAACATGCTCCACAATCTGCTATGATGTACTGATGATGCACACGAAACCAGTGGGTGCTGTGGTCGCCATCCTAACCGGCCATGTAGCCGAGAACAACAAATGGGAGGTTTTCATGTCGGTACGTAGCAAAATTGTTGGGGAAGAGCCAAGCGGCCCGATCACGATTTACGACGTTGCGCGGGTCGCCGAGGTATCGCCTTCAACCGTATCGCGGGTGATCAACAGGTTCGCCGCCATCGCGCCCGACACGCGGGCGCGGGTCGAGGAGACGATCGCCAAGCTGCACTTCGTCCCGAACGCTACCGCCCGCAACCTGATCATGAAGCGCACCGAGACGGTGGCGGTGGTCTTCCCAGATATGGGCGGTATGTACTACTCGTCGGTGCTGCGCGGTGTGGACTCAGTCATCGCCGAGCACAATTACCACCTGCTGGTCTACACCACGAAGTGGACCGCCTCACAGGATCGGGCCCGCCTGCCGCTGAACCGCCGCAACTCGGACGGGCTGATCATCGCGGCCGACGCTGTCGATGCTGCGCTGCTCGAGCACATCCAAGACCAACATGTGCCGACGGTGGTGCTCAACCACAACGGCGTCGGCCTGCGGGTGCCAAGCGTCACGGTGGACAATCGCCACGGCGCGCAGCTCGCCGTCGAGCACCTGGTGAGCCGCGGCCGCCGCTGCATCGCGTTCATCGGCGGCCCGGAGGGCAACGTGGACGGCGATGAGCGTATCGAGGGCTATCACGCCGGTCTCGCTGCCGCCGGCATCGCGTCCAACCCGGCGCTGCTGTTCGTCGCCAACTATGAGATGGACGGCGGAGAGCGCGCTATTGCCGCCTGGGAGGCCGCAGGCGTCAGCTACGACGCAATCTTTGCCGCCAACGATGAGATGGCGATCGGCGCTATCGAGGCGCTCGGCGCGCTCGGCCGGCGCGTCCCGCAGGACGTAGCGGTCGTCGGCTTCGACGATATCGGCATGGCGTCGCACCTGCGCCCGGCGCTCACCACGGTCAGCTATGCGATCGACGACCTCGGTCGACAGGCGGCGCGGCTGCTCTTCCGGCAGTTCGCCGGCGAGCCGGCTGAGCACACGGTCATCCCGGTCTCGCTGGTGGTCCGCGCCTCGAGCTGAGCGCCGGTACAGATCTTGCGTACGCAACGTATCGTACGTCACGAGCGATGTTTTCGGCCCACCGCCGGATGCATCGCTCGTCGATTCTGGCTGAGGTTCGCTATGCTCGCCACACAGTCGCCCCGTCCATCGCCGCTCGGCCGCATCGCGCAGGGGTTCAGCGCACTCCGCAATCCCAACTACCGTCGCTACTGGCTCGGGCAGCTCGTGAGCATGACCGGCTCCTGGATGCAGACTACGGTGCAGGCGCTGCTGGTGCTCCAGCTCAGCGGCTCGCCGCTCGCCATCGGTCTGATCGCCGCATTTCAGTTCACCCCATTTCTGCTGCTCTCGCTCGTCGGCGGCGTGCTGGCGGATCGGGTGCCGCGCTACCGTCTGATCATGATCACGCAGGTCACGTCGCTCATCCTGGCGGCGGTCTTCGGCGCGCTCGTGCTCAGCGGTGCGGTCCAGCTCTGGCACGTCTACCTGCTCGCCCTGCTGCTCGGCACGGTCAATGCCATCGACCAGCCGGTGCGGCAGGCGTTCGCCATCACGCTTGTCAGCGGGGCGGACCGCGCCAACGCCATCTCGCTCAACTCAATCTTGTTCAACACTGCCAGAATCCTTGGCCCGGCGCTGGCCGGCCTGCTTGTGTCGCCGATCGGGATCGGCGGTGTGCTGCTGCTCAACGCGGTCAGCTTTGCCGCAGTGCTCATCAGCATGCTGCGGATGGACGCGCAGAAGCACGCGATGGGGTCGCACCAGGCGGGCGTCTCGGTGCGCGACGAACTGCGCCAGGGGCTGGGCTATATCCGGCGGACGCCGAGCGTGCTGCTGCCGCTCGTGCTCGTCGGCGTCATCGGCACGTTCGGCTACAACTTCAGCGTCACGCTGCCGCTGATCGGCGGCTTCATCCTCCACACCACGCCGATCCAGTACGGTCTGCTCGGCGCGGCACTCGGCGTCGGCTCGCTGCTGGCGGCGGTCGCGTCGGCCTACCGGCGCTCGGCTACGCTGCGGCAGCTCGTGTTCGCGGCGGTGGCATTCAGCCTGCTGCTGGGCGGCGCGGCGCTCGTCACCCACATCTGGGCGTCCATGGCGCTGCTACTGGTGCTCGGGTTCGCCGGCGTCAGCTTCACCACCAACGCCAGCGTTCAGGTTCAGCTTCACACCCCAGACGACCTACGCGGCCGAATCACCAGCATCTACCAGCTGCTGTTCGCCGGGACCACCCCGATCGGAGGCCTGATCCTGGGTGCGGCCGCGGCGGCCTTCAACGTCCCGTTCGCGCTGATCCTGTGCGCCGCGCTGTGCCTCATTGGCATCGCGCTGGCGCTGGTGTTGCATCAGCGCCGGGAGTAGCCAAGCTGAAGCAGATCCCAGCGGTTGCCATAGCGATCGACGAACACCGCCACCGTCCCATACGCCTCCTCGCGCGGCTCCTCCACAAATGCCACGCCGCGGGCGCGCATCGCTGCATAGTCGCCCCAGAAGTCATCGGTGTGTAGCAAGAGGAATACGCGCCCGCCCGCCTGATCGCCGATCTGCGCCAGCTGGCGCTCGCCCCGCGCCCGCGCCAGCAGCAGCCGTCTGGCCAGCGCCAGGCGGCGCGACCAACACCCAGCGTTTCTCGCTACCGAGCGGCGTATCCTCCACCAGGTCGAACCCGAGCACGCGCGTGTAGTAGGCGATAGCTGTATCGTACTCGTCGATGAGCAGGGCGATGGCGCCGAGATACTGGCTCATCGCTGCGCCGCCCCACAGAACGCCCGAATCGTCGTCGTCAGGATATCCGTCACCAGCGCCAGGCTCGCGAGCTCCACATACTCCTCGGCGGCGTGCGCCCCATCGCCCGCCACCCCGAAGATCACGGCCGGGATACCTGCGGCCGCCAGCAGGGCGGCGTCGGTCCAGTACGGCACTCCCTCCTCGCGCGGCGTCGCGTCGAGCGCCTCGGCCGCGCATGTGCGCAGCGTCCGCAGGATTAGCGCGTCCGGCGGGGTTGCAAACGGGTGACGCTCCAGCCCGATGGCCACCGTCGCGCTGAAGGCTGGATCCTCGGCGGCGCACGCCGCGACGATCGCCGCCAGCTCGGCGCGAAACGTCGCGGCATCCTCGCCGGGCATCGTGCGCCGCTCGATCTCGACTGTGCAGCTCGCCGGGTAGCTCGATCGCTCCGCGCCGCCGGCGATCAGGCTGGCGTGAACGCTTCCCGTCCCCAGCAGCGGGTGGGGCGGGCCGGCGCGTAGCCGCGCGTCGAGCGCCGCGATCTCGATGAGCGCCCGCCCAATCTTGGCGATCGCATCCACGCCGAGGTCCGGCCGCGAGCCGTGCGCCGCCACCCCGTGGCTGGTCAGCGTGCCCCAGACGAAGCCTTTGTGCACCACATCGATGGCGCAGCCAGTCGGCTCAACCACGATCGCCGCGTCGGCGCTGGTGGCGCGCAGCACCTCCTCGGTCCCGAGGCTGGCGTCCTCCTCGTCTGCGACGCAGGCCACGATCACATCGCCGCGCAGCCCGCCGCTCGCAGCGCGGTGAGCCGCGACGAGCATCGCCGCCACGCCGGATTTCATATCGAAGCTGCCGCGGCCGTACATCCGCCCGTCGCGCACCGCCGGTAGCAGCGGGTCACCGCGATACCCAGCCAGCGTCACTGTGTCCAGGTGGCCGTTGAGCAGCAGGGCTGGCCCGCCGCCGCTGCCGACAAAGCACCCGACGACGCTCGGACGCCCTGGGGTCGCCTCGAGCCACTGCACATCCGCGCCGCGCTCGCGCAGCCACGCGGCCACGAACGTCGCCGCCGCCGTCTCACCCGCGCCGCCTGGCACCAGGCTCGGGTTCACGCTCGCGATCGCCACCAGCTGCGCCGTCAGATCCGCCGTCTCGTCCATATGTCCTCCGTGGTGTAGCAATCCAACTGGAGTAGAAAAAGGGATATTTTGGGGCTGCGCCCCCACTCCCCCCGCCGTGCGCCTCGCGAAAAAAGTGCGCTCCGCGCGAGCGCCCCGCTGTTCCGGCCACGCGCACTCGCCGCCGTGCGTCTGGCAGCGGGGTGCTGACGCACGCCGACGCGCTGCGCCTCAGCTATAATTGTTTTGCGTTCGAACACAGTATAGAGTAACTCTACGGGAGCAGAGCAGGAACGATCGCTGGGGCTGCGCCCGTGAACCCCGCTCTGCACCTCACGCGCTTCTCTCCTACCAATAGTTATCGAGGTTGCCCCCATGATCATCATCGTCGGCGCGGGGCCGGCGGGTCTCGCGCTCGGGTACGAACTCAAGCTGCGCGGCCGCGCCTTTCGCATCCTGGAGCGCGAGCGCGTCGGCGCGGCGTGGCACCACCACTACGACCGGCTACATCTGCACACGCGCAAGGGCGTCTCATCGCTCCCTGGCATGCCGATGCCGCGCAGCTACCCGGCATTCCCCGATCGTCGGCAAGTCGCCAGCTATTTCGCCGACTACGCCGCGCGCTTCGATCTGCCAGTCGAGATCGGCGTGACGGTTAGCCACGCCTCCTGGGATGGTGTGGTCTGGCGGCTCGACACCAGCAAGGGGCGGCGGCGGGCCACCCACCTGGTGGCGGCCACCGGCATCTGGAGCGCGCCGTATCGCCCCCGCATCCCCGGCGAGGAAACGTTTGGCGGCCCGATCATCCACTCCGCATCGTACCGCGCCCCGGCACCGTATCGTGGCCAGCGGGTTCTCGTCGTCGGCGTCGGCAACTCGGGCGCCGAGATCGCCGTCGATTTGGCCAGCGGCGGGACGCAGACCAGCATCGCCGTGCGCAGCGGCGCGGCGTTCGTCGCCCGGCAGCGCTCCACCATCGCAGCGCACGGCATCGCGTTGGCGCTGCGCGTGCTGCCGCGCCGGCTCACCACACACCTGATCTACCGACGCAATTTCGCCGGCATCGGCCTCCCGCCGCCGCCTGGATCGCCGATCGATCACTACCCAGTCGTTGGCTACGATCTCCCGGACGCTGTAACCCGCGGCGACATCGAGGTTTGCGGTTCGCTGGAGCGCCTCTCGTTGGGAGCAGCGCACTTCACCGACGGCCGCAGCGCCACATTCGACGCCGTGATCCTGGCGACGGGGTTTCGCCCGGCGATCGACTGGCTCGACGGCGGGGTCACAGTGGATGCGCGCGGCCGCCCGCTGGTCGATACCCACTGGCGCGCCAGGAATAACCGGCATCTGACCTGTATCGGCTACCACTACCCCACCACAGAGGGCTGGCTTCAAGCACTGCCGCGCGTTGCGCGCCTCGCGGCAGCGGGGATCATCGGCTCCGACTGAGCGGCACCGACTGAGCAGCGAAGGATGTTGGCAAACAGGCTCATTTCCTTTCTGCTCGATATCACAGCTCATCGAGTGGGCTGCGCACTGCGCGTCCGCCACGGTTGAGTACGTGCGTGTAGATCATCGTCGTCGTCACATCCTGGTGGCCGAGCAGCTCCTGGACCGTGCGGATATCGTAGCCAGATTCGAGCAGGTGAGTCGCGAAGCTATGGCGGAAGGTATGGCAGGTCGCGTGTTTGGCGATGCCAGCGCGGCGGACCGCATCGTGGACAGCGTTCTGCACCGCCCGCTCGCCAATATGGTGGCGGCGCACCGCACCGCCGCGCGGGTCAGTCGAAAGATCATCGGCGGGGAAAACATATTGCCATGGCCACTCGATCGGCGCGCGAGGGTATTTCTCCGCCAGTGCAAATGGCAGATAGACCGACCCATAGCCGGCGGCCAGATCCTCACGGTGCAGCTGACGCACTAGCAGCAGATGTTCCTGGAGCGGCGCGTGGAGCGACAACGGCAGCATTGTCCGGCGGTCCTTCATCCCCTTGCCATCGCGGACCGTCAACTCCTGCATCGAGTAGTCCAGATCTTTCACTCGCAGGCGCAGGCATTCGAGCAGACGCAGGCCAGACCCGTACAGCAGCGACCCAATCAGCGCGTAGATGCCATTAAGCTCAGCGAGCACGGCGCGCACCTCGTGGCGGTTCATCACTACTGGGACGCGCTGCGGCAGGCGGGCGAAGACCACATCGCTGAGTGAGCCGACGTCGCGGCGGAGCAGATCGCGGTAGAGGAATAGCAGCGCCGCCCGAGCCTGGTTTTGCGTCGACGCCGCCACATCGCCAACGACCGCCAAGTGGGTCAAAAATGCCGTGATCTCCGGCTCGCCCATCGTCTCTGGATGGCGCAGATGATGGAACTGGACATAACGTGCCACCCATGAAACATAGCTTCGCTCGGTACGGATGCTGTAGTGGCGGGCGCGGAGCAGCGCGCGGAGCTGATCGAGCAGTTTTGGCGGTTGGGTCATCGGGTTCTCCAATAGCTCATCTGTGCGCAGTGTAGCACGAACTATGGACGACACATTCGTGAAACAGGCGGTACAAATGTCGCGGGTGGCGCGTAGTCCGCATATCGGCGTGGGGGCGGCGGGCGGTTAGACGAGTGAGATGCGGAGAATTGGGGGAGTGAATGGGGATTGGCAAGACGCGAGTGTTAATGACGATGGCAGCGGGGGAGCGCGGGACGAAAGCGCTCGTCGAGAAATATGGCGAGCGGCTCGTCTGCGTGCGGCACCGTTACGACGAGTCGTGCGGCCGGCGGTACAAAACCGTCGAGCTCGTCATCGAGGACACCGTATGGCGTCCAGCACTGCGTCACGGCCTGGACGACATCGTCTACCTGAAGCTCCTGCCTGACGAGCAGCGCTACCAGCGCCTGCTGCGCTCGTTCGGCGCCAGCCACGACGCGGCGCAGGGGCTGTGGCGTGCCAAGTATCGCCACGCGCTGGCGCTGGACATCGTGGACCGCATCGTGCCGCCGCTGGCGCAGACGTAGCGGCAGGCTTCACATCCTAGCGGCACCGGTGTATACTACCCCTGCGGCCGCTCTGTGATCAGCATCTAACCGAACATGTCACAGGTGCTGAGCCATATGAGTCGGTGAATGAGGAGTTCGGCTGCTTTTAGCTATTTAAGCGTCGTAGCACAGAGTCTGTGTTTAGAAATCATAGATAAGTAAGTAAGGTGATAATGAGTACTAATATTTCTGATTATGAATTATCTTATAATTGGAGAGTATGCACCCAATGTGGCTACCGCTCGGAAATGCTTCTTATTAGTCAGGGTGATGATAATTACGATAATGAGCATGAAGGACATGCTATTAAGAATGTTTTCAAAATACTAAAGTGTCGGTCGTGTGAAGCTATTATTGTATTGAGGTTCGTTGCTTGTATTCCTATTGATGATAAGATATATTTAAAAGATAGTTTACAACAAACAATTTATCGAGAAAATATCCTTTATTCGCTTCCTCGTGTGCGAGATGAAGCTATTCCCAATGAAATTGCGGAGGTAGCCATTCAGGCGGAGAGTATTGCGCGTATTTCTCCACGTGCTGCCGTGGTTTTGTGTCGCGCGGCTCTTGAGGAAATTTGTCGTGAGCGTGGAATTACACACCAAGGATCACTTCAGCAAAAGCTTGATAACCTCTTTCAACATGAACACCTCGCACAAGAAATGAAAGAGATAATGCATGCAATTCGATTATTAGGAAATGAGGGAGCACATAGCGCACACGCAGCATTTGTACGTGATGTGCAACTTGATGATGTTCATAACCTTATCGGTCTACTCGATTATGTGCTGG
Source organism: Roseiflexaceae bacterium (assembly GCA_043754595.1). Lineage (GTDB taxonomy): Bacteria > Chloroflexota > Chloroflexia > Chloroflexales > Roseiflexaceae > JAYUUK01. Next base: position 39,262 of record JAYUUK010000195.1, read on the forward strand.
AACGTATTTATGTGGATAAAGCGCGTGCCCAAGTAGCGGCTGAGCGGCTGAGCGAATTGCGAAATCGCATCTTAAAAAAGACATAAGATCGTTGGCGCGGTTTCGAGGAGCCGCCGAACACCGCCTTGCAGCACGACGCGCCGAGTCGGGGCGATTTTGGACGCTGTGGTATGCTTTCGGTGGTGCCGGTCTATCCATGGTGTCGCAGTCGTCGGCGCGCCGGCTGAAGGCTCGCCGTTCGGCAGCCCATGCCAACGTTAAACGTCATATGCGCTCCGAAGCAGTGCATCTGTGGAAGCCAGGAATCGGTATGGCATACATCAATCTTCTTGCGGGCGTTTGTGGTGCTGCAGCGGGAATGCTCGGCCTTGTCGGGCTCATGTGGAGCCACCTGCGGAGGCACCGGCGAGCACGCCTGGCCAGAAGCGAGATGACGTGGCGCGTCAGTCTGTCAATGACCGCACTCGCATCGGCAGGCGTGAGCTTTTTGCACTACTATCAAGCAGAAAACAAAATGCTTGAGTTTGGATTTATCGGCATTGCGTTGATTTGCTCGATAATAACAATTATTGTTATAATTAGGCTTAAAATGTATGTAGACTAATAAATTACATTTTCTTTATTATTAATTGCAATAAGGAAAAGCGAAGCACGAAATATGCTGATTGAAGGTAATCTACTCAAAAAATATATGATATCTGGAAATCGGTCGCTTTCTCTGTTGGTGAAAGCGCTGTTGAAACTAGAAAATTCAAGAATAATGCATCCGTTCTCTGTGGCAAATGCGTACGATGACTGAATCATACTCGTGATCTGCGAATATGGGAATGTGTACCTGCATTATACTGTTCATCTGCCAGCACGTTCATTATCCGGGAGTACATAGGTGCTGATGTCATGGTCCGCGAGCGCGTGCATATGAGACGAAAGCATGACTCCGGCAGCCGCCGAACATCGCCTTGCAGCACGACGCGCCGCGTCGGGGCGATTTTGGAACCTGTGGTATCCTGACGGTGGTGCTGGTCTATCAGCGGTGTCGCGGTCGTCGGCGCGCCGGCTGAAGGCTCGCCGTTAGCCCGCTGTGGAAAAGCGTCGAATACATCCATCGGGAGGAGACGATGATTGCATTCAGTGCCATCTGCACGCTGCATAGTCCGATGTCCGGCGTGTATGTCTTGCCCTCCACTCGTGCGATCCCGCAGCGTATCTCGCCCCGCCTTTCCGGCCATTGTTACGCGCCACTTTGGTCTCCCACGACCACCAAACTCCTCTTTGGCGGTGCGCAAGGAGAATATCCAGGACAGGCCGCCATTTACTGCTGTGATACGGCGACATTCCTTCCGCGAGCACTCCCGCTGCCCCCGGCAAATAATCATGCCATGCTCTGGATTTCGGATCAGCACATCGCGTTCTCGTTCAATCGCGATAATCATTATTTTCTCGCGACGACGCACGCTGATGGAACGCATGTTCGCTCGATCCTTGACTTTGATGTGTTCGCAGACAATGTCAGTTGGTCAGCCGACCGACACCATTTTCTTGTGACCGCGCGTGATGATATGACACAACTCCATTTATTTGCTGTCAATGGGACGCATGTACGGCAATGGGCACGTGATAGCTACCCAAAGTATCACCTCATGTGGTCACCTGATGCGCGCTCCATTGCGTTTACAACCGAGCCTGAACACACTGCTCCACTCTACGTGATGTCGTTCGATGGAAGCGATCTCCGGCGTATTGGGGATGCTTGGCATGACTGGCGCTTTGACGATCGTTCGTTCACCTGGTCGCCCGATAGCCGAACGCTTGCCTACATTGGGCGTGCGGGCACCGAGGAATGGCCGGTGCTGTACACAAGCAACCCTGATGGAACACAACGACAGCAAATCGCGTGGCTCAATCCTGGCGATGACACGGGAGAAATGCGACCACCCCGGCCCGTGTGGTCGCCAGATAGTCACCAACTCCTGTGGATCTCCTATGATGATGATCAACAGGCAAAACTGTATCTCACGACGCTTGCTGATCGGGTCACAGCATGTCTCGATACGGGTGCGCTACCCTTCGAGATCATCGACGATCTTGCGTGGGGGATGGGAAACACATGATCACCTGCGGGCTGCTCAGGAACTGCCGATTCGATCGGCACGGTGTCTGGGGTTGTGGAAGACAGGTACATCATGGTCGAGGGTGCTACAGGTGCGTGGCGGGCTAACAAGCGCATGCAGCACGACGCGCCGACTCGGGGCGATTTTGGAAGCTGTGGTATCATCATCGTAATTCCGATCTATCATTCGAGTTCCCCGGCGCGCGGCTGATGCGCGCCGTTGGGCTACAGCCCATCGAAGCATGAGGTGCTTGAAAGCATCATTACCAGTATCACCCCGAACTCTTCACCACTCATTCTGACGGGAGACATGCCATGCGTGCGGATGATTTGCTGGCAGAAGCTGCGCACCTCGCACGGCCGTGCATCCTGCTCGTCTCACAGCCACACCCCGCAGGGATCGCCGCGATATGGGGAGGATCGGGCGGTGGCAGGCCAAACGGTGGCGATACCCGTCATCGCCTCACGCTTGATTGTCGCTTTCTGCCACCCGATGGAGCACCCCTGACCGGGTGTATCAGCATCTACGAACGCGCCGTCCGTGATGCAACCCCACGTATCACCCATGACCCGATGGCGACGCTCCCAGCAGATGTCGGTTCCGGGATCCCGCTCTATCCACAAAGCGCACGCTCATTACCACCACTTGAAGCACTCTTCCGGTTTGGGTCACCGGCAATCGAAACCTGGCTGATGACCCAGCACTGGCAACGAACGTGGGAGTATACCGACAACTTTCCGGATCGCCGCGTCGCGAACGCCTACCTGCAACGCTATCACGCCGAGCATCCGCTGTACACAGGTGCGGCATTTGCCGTGCTGGGTGGATGGCCGTTTCCCTGGCCAGACGGCGACTGGGAGGATCTGCTCGACGAACAATTACTGGTGTGGACATTGCACGATGCTGAGCCGTGGGTCGAAGTCTGGCGCGATCAGCTTGGGAACCTCCATGGAATCGAGCGAGTCACCTGAGATGCAGTGGCCAAGGCTGCCGCCCAACACCGCCTTGCAGCACGACGCGCCGCGTCGGGGCGATTTTCAAACCTGTGGTATGCTGACGGTGGTGCTGACCTATTGCAGTCATCGCCGGCGCGCCGGCTGAAGGCTGGCCGTTGGGCCGTCATCGCCCAGGCGCTGGTGCATGCATATCGGTTGCCCGCCATCGACCCGTGTGGATACGCCTCGTCTGGAACACGGCGCAGCATGCCGTTGGCGCGAGGGAAGAATGGACTGTGATGACCCGTGCCTTCCAATTGCTCTTCGCGCTGGGGTGGCTCGGCGCATGCCTCATCGGCAGTCTCACAGGCAGTTTTGTGGCCAGCACTCGTCCCGCGCTGCTGGTCGGCAGCCTCATCGCCATCGGCTGGATCAGCGGCGGCCGGTGGCTCGCGCAGCGCTTGCTTGCCCCACCACACGCGTGGCTATTCGTCTGGCTCCTCTTCAGCGCCTTCGCCGTTCCCCCGCTGGCAGCACATGCTGCGCTCGTGCTCAGTAGCGTCGTGACCGATCGGGCGACCGCCATCAGCTGGGCCGGGGGGCTCGGTGCTGCGCTTGGCCTGGTGACAAGCCTCATGCTGCGTCCAGTGCTTACGCGCCGCGATCGGCGGCGCTGGCTGCTGATCATGACCAGTTGGGGCACGCTGGTGCTGCTCCTTGCAGTCGCGGTCACCCATCCGCTCCCGACGTTCGTCCCCGATCGCATGGCGGCGTTGCGTGTCGGGCTCATCGTTGGCAGCGGGTGGGGCCTCGTGCCCGGGGGGGTGCTCGCCGCGCTCCTCAAGCGACGTGACCCATCCGTCGATGCGCGCAGTACCCACCAGGCCACGCGGCCACGATCGGTCGGGGAGGTGTGGGGCCGACGCATCGGCGTGGTGACACTCGTGGCGGGCATCAGTGGCACGCTGTATGCCGAACGGTGTCAACTTCTGCCGTGTCCCGCCGCGACGTGGCAGGATCTTGTGGTGCTTGCTGACGGTGAAGCCACGCATGCGGGTGCGGGATATGCGGTTGGCCGCCTCCAGGCCGAGCCGACGTTTCGTACATCGTACACGGCGGATGGCCCCGTCGAGATCACCATGTGGGTGGACATCGTTGCCACCACGCCAACGGCGGCTGACCCCGGCATGTATGATTGGCACCGGATCGAACTGACCGATCGTGATCTGCGCCGCCGTCGCATCAGCAGCGGAACCACGTCTGAGTCGCCCACACCGGCGGCGGTCCAACGGCTGCAGCGCGTCCGTATTGGCCCACGCGATGTCTACCGCATCACCTGGGCGGCTGCCCAGCGCACGCTTGCACCCGCGACGCCCGTGAGCGCAGCTCCCATGTCGCTCTATACCGACACGCTGCCAACCGAACGTTTTGGGATTGAGAGTGCCTGGGTCATTTCGTACGCTGCGGCCAGGCGCGTGCTCACCTACTGGGTCGATGCGCAAACCGGCGCGATTGTGACGCACACCATCGAATAAGCCGCCACGCGCACGCGGCGCCGCGGCCCAACACCGCCTTGCAGCACGACGCGCCGAGTCGGGGCGATTTTGGACGCTGTGGTATGATCAGCGTGGTGCTGGTCTATCGTGGTTGTCACGCGCGTCGGCGCGCCGGCTGAAGGCTCGCCGTTGGGCTGGGCGTGAGAAGCGGGTCGATGGTGCCGATCCTGTCCGCCGCGCCCGACGGTGGTGGGTGCCGGCGCGGGTGGGTGCCGGCGTTCGTGGTGTGCGGTATGGGCTGCGGTGCCGGCGTGGGCAGGTATCGTCGGCGGTGGCGGGCGCGCGGCGGGGTGGTCGCCCTGCCCCTTCCGGATGGCGTGCGGCCGTGGGTGCCGATCCCGCCCGCCGCGCCGGGCGGGAGTGCGTTTCCTTCCGTGGTCCGGTGCCGGCGTGGTCCGGTGCCGGCGTGGTCCGGTGCCGGCGTCAGTGGGTGCCGGGCGCTCGGGCGTGCGGGAGGGGCTGCGGTGCTGGCGTTTGCGGGTGCCGGCGCGGGTGGGTGCCGGCGCTCGTGGGTGCCGGGCGCTGGAGCATGCAGGCGTGGGTGGCGAGCGCGCGGCGGGTGTCCATGGTCAGCGCGCGGGCGAGCGACGCCCGTGCTGGCCGGTCGGCCCCGCCCAACACCGCGTTGCAGTCCGACCGCTGCGCGCCGTGATCGGAGCGATTTTGGGTATTCCTGGCGATGCGCGCGGCGGCTGAACGCTGGCCGTTG
>JAYUUK010000196.1:0-13921 GCA_043754595.1 Roseiflexaceae bacterium
TCGGCGCGCCGCGGCACCTGGTAGGTGCTGGTGGCGAAGTGGGTGTTGCCCAGGCCGCCCTTGCCGCCGCGCGCCGCCACCAACTGCATGCCAGCGGCGGCGAGATCGATGGTGTACGCAGTGCCCTCGACGGTGGCACGCACCACGGTGCCTGGCGGGACGCGGACGAAGACATCGCGGCCGGTGCGGCCAGTTTTGCGTGATGTGCCACCATTGCCGCCCGGCGGTGCCACAAACTTCATCTTCTCGCGGAAGGGCAGCAGTGTATTGAGATGGCTATCGGCCACGAGATACACGCTGCCTCCGTGCCCACCATCGCCGCCGTCCGGGCCGCCGAGCGGAATATACTTCTCGCGGCGAAACGTCGCCGAGCCATCGCCGCCGTTGCCCGCTTCGACAAAAATGTGGGCGCTGTCAAAAAACTCACCTGCCATATACGCCATCCTCGTTGGAAGTGAAAAGACGTGCCAGCAACAGGCGCACGCCGTGCTGACACGTCTCGTCCCCTCACTCGCGCATCGTCAATGTCGGTCTAAAGTTTCGTCTCGGTCTCTTTCACCGTCGTGGTCGTCGTCGTCGTCGCGGCGTCTTCGTCCTTGACGGCGGTGCGGAAAGCTTTGATGCTGCCGCCGAGCGCGCCGGCGAGGCCAGTGATCCGGCTCGCGCCGAAGAGCAGCACCACGATAACAAGAATGATCAGCAGTTCTGGCACGCCTAGGCTCATGGCTCGCTCCTTTACGCCTTCGACATCGATAGCGTTGTAGACCGCGCTCGCCTCACACATCGAGAAGCTGCGCGGTACAGAGTTGTTGTCGCGGCCACATTATACAACATGCAGCTCATCCGTCAACGAAATGCTGGCGTCGCCGCCCAAAATCGATGCCGCAAAAATCTTGACAGCCCACGGCAGCTATGGTATCCTCCAGAGGAATGTCGTAAAGAAACGATAGAAGTTCATTGTGAACGCAATTCTGCGCACTAACCTTCTAGGCCTCCTTCTTGTAGCCGTGGTCATTATCACGAGCTTATAGACGTGTGGGAGGCAACAGGTAGCAGCGCGCGAGCGAATACACAAGGCCCCTCCCACACCGGGAGGGGCTTTTCCATTTTGCCGAATCAAAGGAGCACAGCATGTCCGAAAAGCGAACCGGTGCCCAGATCATGTGCGAGGCCCTGATCCGCAACGGCGTGGATGTTATGTTCGGCATCCCTGGCGGCGCTATCATGCCGTTTTATCACGCGATGTGGGAGTACCGTGACCAGTTGCGCCATGTGCTCGTTCGCCACGAGCAGGGCGGCGGCCACGCGGCCGAGGGCTACGCGCGCTCCACCGGCCGCATCGGCGTCTGCATCGGCACCAGCGGCCCCGGTGCCACCAACCTCGTCACCGCCATCGCTGATGCGATGATGGATAGCACGCCCATGCTGGCGATCACCGGGCAGGTCTCCAGCGCGGTGCTCGGCAAGGACGCGTTTCAGGAGACGGATATCACCGGCATCACTATGCCGATCGTCAAGCACAACTATCTGGTCAAAGATATCAACGAGCTGCCCTACGTTTTCGCCGAGGCCATCTACATCGCTACCACCGGCCGCCAAGGCCCGGTCCTGATCGATGTGACCAAGGACGCGATGCAGGCCAGCACCGTGCCAAACTGGGAGGTCAAGCTCGATCTCCCGGGCTACAAGCCGACCTACCACGGCAACCGTAAGCAGATCCGCGAGGCGATCAAGCTGCTGCTCAGCGCCAAAAAGCCGCTGATCATGGCCGGCAACGGCGTGATCATGGCCGAGGCCTCGGGCGAGCTGCGCAGCTTCGCCGAGCAGCTACGCATCCCGGTGATCACCACGCTGCACGGCATGGGCTCGTTCCCAGAGGACCACGCGCTCAGCATCGGCATGCCAGGCATGCACGGCTGGGTCCACGTCAACCGCGCCATCCAGGAGTGCGACGTGCTGTTCAATATCGGCGGCCGCTTCGATGACCGCGTGACCGGCAAGGCGTCCACCTTCGCGCCAAACGCCAAGATTATCCACGTCGATATCGACCCGTCCGAGATCGGCAAGAACGTCGCCGTCGAGGTGCCGATCGTCGGCGATGCGCGCAATGTGCTGATCGCGCTGCTCGAAGAGCTGCCCGGCCGCGAGGATCTCGGCCCACTGCACAGCAATGCCTCAGACTGGATGGAGCATATCCGCGACCTCCAGGCCAAGCACCAGGGCAAGCAGCAGTATTTTGCAAAGCGCGACGACGTCAGCCTGCCGCCGAGCGAGGTCTACGCCGCGCTGACGAGCTTTCTCAACACCGAGCTCGTCGGCAAGTACCGCGTCGTCACCGATGTCGGGCAGCATCAGATGTGGGCGGCGCAGCTGCTGGACTGGTACCGGCCGCGCACGCACATCACGTCTGGCGGCGCGGCCACCATGGGCTTCTCGGTGCCGGCGTCGCTCGGCGTGGCGGTGGCCTTCCCCGAGGAGACCGTCTGGGTGATCTCGGGCGACGGCGGCTTCCAGATGATGAACCAGGAGATGGCGACGATCATGCAGGAGGGGATCACCAATATCAAGGTCTGCGTGATCAACAACGGCTACCTGGGTATGGTGCGGCAGTGGCAGGAGCTGTTCGAGGGCAAGCGCTACAGCGGCACCCCGCTCACCGGGCCGAACTTCGCCAAGCTGGCCGAGGCCTACGGCTGGAAGGGCATCACCATCGAGCATACCGCCGATGTGGCCGGGGCGATCCGCGAGGCCTATGCCACCGACGGGCCAGTGCTGATCGACTTTCGCGTCGAGCGCGAGGTCAATGTGTTCCCCATGGTGCCGCAGAACGCCAGTATCGGCGAAATGATCACGGAGGCCTAGATGAAACGTCATACCATCGTCGCGCTGGTGCAGGACAGGCCAGGCGTGCTGGCCCGCGTGACGGGTCTCGTCCGCCGCCGCGGCTACAATATCGAGAGCCTGGCGGTCGGGCATAGCGAGACGCCTGGAATCAGCCGGCTCACTATCGTCGTCGAGTCGGATAAAGTCGAGCAAGTGGTCAAGCAGCTCTATCGCTTGATCGAGGTCATCAAAGTCTCGGACATCACCGACGACGGCATCGTCGAGCGGGAGATGGCGCTGATGAAGATCCACGCTCCAGCACCCAAGCGCCCGGAGATCGTGGCGATGACCGATGTCTTCGAGGCCAAGATCGTCGATGTCGGCGTCAATACCATGGTGATCGAGATGACCGGAACGCCAGCCAAGGTGCAGAACTTCATCGATGTGATCAAGCCGTACGGCATCAAAGAAATGATGCGGACCGGCCGGATCGCGATGGTGCGCGGCGCGCGCGGCCACAATGCGGAGGAGTATATCGAGAGCAGCAACGGCCACATCCCAGAGAAGAACGCGGCGCTGAACTAGCGCGAGGCCCGGCGATAGCGAGCAAACCGCCGTGGGACGGACGCGCGTAGCGCACAGCGGGGGGTTGGGGGCGCAGCCCCGCGATCGTTTCTCGCCTCCTCGTGCGAGCAAACCGCCGTGGGACGGACGCGCGCAACGCACAGCGGGGGGTTGGGGGCGCAGCCCCCGCGATCGTTTCTCGCCTCCTCGTATAGTCGCTCGACGCGAAGTATCAATAGTCATAATGAATATCCTGAGGAGACCATGGCCAAGATTTACTACGATAACCAGGCGGATCTCGGGCGGCTCGCTGGCAAGAAGGTCGCGATCATCGGCTTCGGCAGCCAGGGCCACGCCCACGCGCTGAGCCTCAAAGACAGTGGCGTCGATGTGGTCGTCGGTCTCTACGAGGGCTCGAAGAGCTGGGGCAAGGTCGAGGCCGCCGGGCTACCGGTGACCACCGTCGCCGATGCCACCGCCCAGGCCGACTTCGTGATGATCCTGACCCCGGATCACAACCAGGGCGGGCTGTACCGCGACCACATCGCGCCACACCTGACGGCCGGCAAGACGCTGATGTTCGCCCACGGTTTCAACATCCGCTACGGCCAGATCGTTCCGCCAGAGGGCGTCGATGTCAGCATGGTGGCCCCCAAGGCACCAGGCCACCGCGTCCGCGAGGTCTTCACTCAGGGCGGCGGCGTGCCGGGGCTGGTGGCGGTACACCAGGACGCTAGCGGCGAGGCGCTCGATAACGCGCTGGCCTACGCCAAAGGTATCGGCTGTACTCGCGCCGGCGTGCTGGAGACCACCTTCACCGAAGAGACCGAGACCGACCTATTCGGCGAGCAGGTGGTGCTCTGCGGCGGCGTCTCGGCGCTGGTCAAGACCGCGTTTGAGACGCTGGTGGCGGCCGGGTATCAGCCTGAGGTGGCCTATTTCGAGTGCATGCATGAGCTCAAGCTGATCGTCGATCTGTTCTACCAGGGCGGGCTGAACTACATGCGCTACTCGGTCTCTGATACCGCCGAGTGGGGCGACTACATCACCGGGCCGAAGATCGTCACCGACGAGACCCGCGCGGCGATGAAGCAGGTGCTCGCCGATATTCAGAGCGGCGCGTTCGCCGAGGACTGGATCGAGGAGAACCACAACGGCCGGCCGCGCTTCAACGCCTACCGCTCGGCCGATGTCGATCATCAGATCGAGACCGTCGGGCGCGGCCTGCGGCGCATGATGCCGTTCGTCAACCCGCGCGAGGTCACACCGGGCACCGGCGGCGCGTAACGTACTTCAGCCGTTGCGCGGGAGGCTTGTACGCGGCGAGCGAGCGGTGGTAAGCACGCCGCCGCCGTTGCGCGGGAGGCTTGTACGCGGCAATGGTAAGCACGCCGCCACCGTTGCGCGCGGGAGGCTTGTACGCGGCGAGCGAGCGGTGACAAGCACGCCGCTGCGGATGCGCGGGAGGCTCGTACACAGCGGTGGTAAGCACCCCATCGCCGGTGCGCGAGAGGCTCGTATACAGCGGTGCGCCACCGTTGCGCGCGGGAGGCTTGTACGCGGCGGTGGTAAGCACGCCGCCACCGTTGCGCGCGGGAGGCTCGTACACAGTGGTGGTAAGCACGCCATCGCTCCCGCCGTTACGGATGCGCGGGAGGCTCGTACACAGCGTTGGTAAGCACGCCGCCGCCGTTGCGCGCGGGAGGCTTGGAGGGCCGCAGGCCCTCCAAAAATCCCCACCGCCGCGTGAGCGGCGGCCTAAGCCGCAGCTCATGCGGCGAAAAGGGAATCAAACCATGAAAGAATCCCACGTACGTATATTCGATACCACGCTGCGCGATGGCGAGCAGGCCCCCGGCTGCACCATGACCCTCGACGAGAAGCTTGAGGTGGCGCGTCAGCTCGCGCGCATGAAGGTCGATATCATCGAGGCCGGCTTCCCCGCCGCATCGCCCGGCGACTGGGCCGCCGTCCACGCCATCGCACAGGAGGTCGGCACCGCCGATGGCCCGACAATCGCCGGCCTCGCCCGCGCCAACAAGGCCGATATCGATAAAGCCTGGAGCGCCATCCAGCCGGCGGTGCATAAGCGCATCCACACGTTTATGTCAACTTCAGACATTCATCTGGAGCACCAGTTCCGCAAAACCCGCGGCGAGGCGCTCGAGCTGATCGGCGAGATGGTGACGTACGCCCGCTCGCTGTGCGAGGACGTCGAGTTTTCGCCGATGGACGCCACCCGCTCGGAGGTTGCCTATCTCTACGAGGCGATCAGGATCGCCATCGAGTGCGGTGCCACAACGCTCAACATCCCCGATACCGTCGGCTACACCACGCCCGAGGAGTACGCCGAGCTGATCGATGGGATCATCGCTAACGTGCCAGGCGCCGATAACGTCATCATCTCGACCCACTGCCACAACGATCTGGGCATGGCGGTGGCCAACTCGCTCGCTGGGGTCAAGCACGGCGCGCGGCAGATCGAGTGCACCATCAACGGCATCGGCGAGCGGGCCGGCAACGCCTCGCTCGAAGAGGTGGTGATGGCGATCCACACCCGGCCGCTGATGTACAACACCACGACCCAGATCGAGACCCGCGAGATCGCCCGCTCCTCGCGGCTGCTCTCATCGCTGATCGGCATGCCGGTCTCGCCAAACAAGGCGATCGTCGGCGCCAACGCCTTCGCTCACGAGAGCGGCATCCACCAGGATGGCGTGCTCAAGAACCGCATGACCTACGAGATCATGGACGCGCGCACCGTCGGCTTCGAGTCCAACACTATGGTGCTCGGCAAGCACTCCGGCCGCCACGCCTTCCGCTCCCATATCGAGGCGATGGGCTACGTGCTCGAAGAGGCCAAGTTCCAGCACGTCTTCACGCAGTTCAAGGCGCTGTGTGATAAAAAGAAAGTGGTGGACAACCGCGATATCGTGGCGCTCATCCAGGACGAGACCCAGCAGCCGCGCGAGGTCTACCGCATGGAGCACATCCAGGTCACCTGCGGCACCGGCGTGACACCGGTCGCCACGGTGCGGATCGTCGGCCCGGACGATGTAGCCACCACGGTGGCGTCCCACGGCACCGGCCCGGTGGACGCGATCTACAAGGCGATCGACCGGATCGTGGGCGTGCGCGCCGAGCTCGTCGAGTTCGCCATCAAGGCGGTCACCGAGGGCATCGACGCAGTCGCCGAGGTCTCGGTGCGCATCCGCGAGGAGGGCGTCGAGCCGGCCGATGGCCAGACGCTGTTCACCGGGCTGCGCGGCCCGCAGATATACTCCGGCTACAGCGTCAACACCGATACGATCGTGGCCGCCGCCGAGGCCTACATGGGCGCGCTCAACAAGCTGCTCACCGCCCGCGAGGAGCGGCAGCCGGCTGCGTAGAGCAATTGACCATTGACCATTGACGATGAACGTAGAGCAGCGGATCTGCCCGGCATTCGCGCGAATGAGCGTAGATGTACGGATACCTGCCCAGATGTACACTATGACAACTATCGCTTACCTCGGCCCACCGGGCACCTACAGCGAGATCGCGGCGCTCAGCTACGGCGGGGCGGCGGCATCGTACCTGCCACTCAGCGGGATGCCGGGCGTGGTCACCGCCGTGGAGACCACCGCCGCCGATGTTGGCATCCTGCCTATCGAGAACGTGCTCGAGGGCAGCGTCACCACCACGCTCGATCTGCTCATCCACGAGACTGACCTGCGGATCGTCGGCGAGACCGTCGTCCCAATCCAGCACCTGCTCGTGGCCCGGCCGGGCGTGGCGCTGCGCGATGTGACGGTGCTCTACGCCCACCCGCAGAGCCTGGGGCAGTGCCGGCGCTTCGTCGAACGGGTGCTGCCGCAGGTCGCCACCGTCGCGTCGCTCTCCAACAGCGCCGCGCCCGCTGAGGCCCTCGCAGACGAGCGGCAGGCGGCGGCGATCGCCACATCGCGCGCCGCCGAGCTCACTGGGGCGACGATCCTGGCCCGCGATATTCAGGACCGCAGCGATAATGTGACCCGCTTCATCGTCCTCGGCCGCCGGGACGCAGCGCCCACCGGCGATGATAAGACCAGCTTCTGCTTCGACTTCGCCCACGACCGCGCCGGCTCGCTCGTCAGCGTGCTCAACGAGATCGCGCGCGCCGATATCAATATGACCAAGCTTGAGAGCCGACCGGCCAAAGAGTCGCTCGGCAAGTATGTCTTCCTAGTGGATATCAACGGCCACCGACTCGACCCGCACGTCGCCGCGGCGTTCGAGCGCATCGGGCCGAAGACCGGCATGTTCAAAATATTTGGCAGCTACCCCGTCTGGCATCGAGGAACATTATGAAACCGCGAACGCTGTTTGAGAAAATTTGGGACGCCCACACAGTCCTTCCCGAGACTGAGAGCACGCCGGCGGTGCTCTACATCGACCTGCACCTGATCCATGAGGTCACGTCGCCACAGGCGTTCACCGAGCTGCGGCAGCGCGGCCTCGCCGTCCGCCGCCCCAGCCAGACGCTCGGGACAATGGACCACAGCACGCCAACCACGCCGCGCGGTGCCGATGGCATCATCCCGGTGCTGGACCCCAAGGCCGCCGAGCAGCTATCGCAGTTCGCGCGCAACTGCCAGGAGTACGGCATCCCGCTGTTCGCGCTCGGCACCGAGAACCAGGGCATCGTCCACGTCATCGGGCCGGAGCAGGGGCTGACCCAGCCGGGCATGACCATCGTCTGCGGCGACTCGCACACCTCCACCCACGGCGCGTTCGGCGCGCTGGCGTTCGGCATCGGCACATCGGAGGTCGGCCACGTGCTCGCCACCCAGTGCCTCACCCAGAACCGCCCAAAGACGATGGAGGTGCGGGTCAGCGGCGGGCTTCGGCCGGGCGTGACCGCCAAGGATATCATCCTGGCGATCATCGCCAAGAACGGCGTCGGCGGCGGCACCGGCTACGTGTTTGAGTATACCGGCGCGGCGATCCGCGCGCTCAGCATGGAAGAGCGCATGACGATCTGCAACATGAGCATCGAGGGCGGCGCGCGAGCCGGGATGGTCGCGCCGGACGAGACCACCTTCGCCTACCTCCAGGGCAAGCCCCGCGCGCCACAGGGCCAAGCCTGGGACGAGGCCGTGGCCCACTGGCGCACGCTGCCGAGCGACGATGGCGCTACCTACTATGCGCTCATCGAGCTCGACGCCGACGCGCTCACCCCGATGATCACCTACGGCACAAACCCTGGTATGGGCATGCCGATCGACGGGCGGGTGCCGACGCCAGAGCAGCTCGATGAGCCGGGCGACCGCCTGGCGCTCGATAAGGCGCTGCGTTACATGGATCTGCGCCCGGGCCAGCCGCTGCTCGGCCAGAAGATCGATGTGGTGTTCGTCGGCAGCTGCACCAACTCGCGCATCAGCGATCTGCGCCAGGCGGCGGCGGCGCTGCGCGGCCACAAGGTCGCCGATGGGGTGCGGATGCTCGTCGTCCCCGGCTCGCAGGTGGTCAAGCGACAGGCCGAGCGAGAGGGGCTCGACGCGATCTTCCGCGAGGCTGGCGCCGAGTGGCGCGAGGCCGGTTGCAGCATGTGCATTGCCATGAACAGCGACAAGCTTCAGGCCGGGCAGTACGCGGTCTCGACCTCCAACCGCAACTTCGATGGCCGGCAGGGCAAGGGCGGCCGGACGTTCCTCGCCAGTCCGATCACCGCCGTGGCATCGGCCATCGCCGGCGTCGTCAGCGACCCGCGCGACTTGGTGTCGATCAACTCCACGACGGGCTGACGCCCGCAGTTACAATGCACGCGAATGTGCCTATCTGTGCCTATCTGTGGCCAACCTGCCCGGTATCCTGTACCTATCTGTGCCTATCTATGGACAACCTGCCCGGTATCTGTGTCTATCTGTGGACAACCTGCCTGGAGGTATCTATGACCCATCGGACTCTCTGGCTGCTCAAGGCCCCGCTCGGGCTGATCTTTGTCGGCGCTGGCCTCAGCGTGGCCATGGACGCGGCGACGCGCAAGGCCGCCGGCGAGCCGTGGTTTGTGCCAGGCACCCTCGGTCTCGTCATCGCCAATGCTGGGCTGTGCGTCTTCGGCGACTCGGTCAAAGATCTCATCCTCCATCGCATCGGCCACGATGCCACGGCGGGCTGAAGCCCGCAGCTACAATGCGTGCGGATGGCCCGGTGTCTGCGTTATCTGTGTCTATCTGCCCGGCTGTGCGACATTCGCTGATGAGGACAACCCAATGGAGCCAATTACATCTTTTAGCGGCAGAGTCGCCGCGATGCCCATCCAGGATATCGACACCGACCAGATCATCCCTGCCCGTTTCCTCGTCACCACCGACAAAGTCGGCCTCGGCGACGCGCTGTTCTCGGACTGGCGTTACGCCGCAGACGGGACGCCGAACCCTGACTTCGTGCTCAATCGGCCCGATGTCCAGGGCGCGCAGGTGCTCGTCGCCGGCCATAACTTCGGCTGCGGCTCCTCGCGCGAGCACGCCCCGTGGGCGCTCCAGGGCTATGGCTTCAAGGCCGTAATCTCCACCTTCTTCGCCGATATTTTCAAGAGCAACGCGCTCAAAAATGGCCTGCTGCCGGTCATCGTCGATCAGGAGACGCTCTACGAGCTGACCAGCTCGTTCGAGGAGGATCCGCACACCAGCGTCACCATCGACCTCGCCAGTCAAACGGTCACGCTCCCCGGCGGCCGCACGGTCAGCTTCCCGATCGACGCCTTCGCCAAACATTGCCTGATCAACGGAGTCGACCAGCTCGGGTTCCTGCTCGCCGAAGACCCTTCGATCGCCGCCTACGAGACCGCGCACGTCCAGCGGATCGACACCTCCACCCTGACCTGAACTGAGTCCACGCGAGCGCACGCGATTTTTGGCCTGCGGCAGCGCGGTAGATACTCTTTTTGCTGCTGCTGCGCAGCTCCGCTGCGCAGCAGCTACAAGAAAAAGCGATTCCATTATGCTCAACCGCCTGCTCTCAAGCTCGCGCTATCTGGTGCTGATCGCCGTGATCTCGACGCTGCTTGCGTCCACCTGTCTGCTGATCTTCGGCGCGGTCGCCACCGTGCAGACCATCATCCGAGCCTTCGCGGTCGGCGACTTCAGCTCGAAGGCTAGCAAGCTGCTGCTGGTCAGCTGCGTCGAGCTAGTCGATACTTTCCTGCTGGCTACCGTGCTGTATATCATCGCCGTCGGGCTCTACGAGCTGTTCATCGATGAGAAAGTGGCGATGCCGGCGTGGCTGGAGATCCGTACGCTCGACGATCTGAAAGAGAAGCTGATCGGGGTGGTGGTGGTGGTGCTCGCCGTCAATTTCCTCGGTCAGTTCGTCGGCTGGGATGGGGGCGTGGAGATCCTCGCCGGCGGCGCTGCGGTGGCCGTGGTGATCGGCGCGCTGACGCTATTCCTGCGCGAGAAAGGCAAAAAAGCGGCGAAGGAGAGCCCCGATTTGGCGGCAAAAGATGATGAGACTGCGGCAACGTGAGGCTAGCCCAGCAGCTCGGCGAGCGACAGCGATAGCGCCGGGAGCACAAGCGACTCGACTGTCTCCTCGTCGGTGAACATCCGCAGCTGCCGGTAGATCGACTCGTGCGGGTCGGTGTGGCGCTCGATCGTGCGGCCGAGCGGGTTGACGATCCAGACCTCGGCGGTGCCAGCGCGGGCATAGCGCGGCAGCTTCACCCCTCGGTCGTAGGCTCTGTGTCAGAGACTTCGATCAGCAGCACGTCATCGGCACCGGGGTGCGCGCCGGCGTAAAAGTCGTCGCGGCGGCGCACCAGCACGTCATCGGCACCGGGGTGCGCGCCGGCGTAAAAGCCGTCGCGGCGGCGCACCAGCACGATTCAGATCGCGCATCAGTTCGGCGATGCGCTTGACGACAGCGGCGTGCAGCGGTCCAACTGGACTGATAGATCTCCCCGTCGATCAGCTCGACGCGCTCGTTTGGCGCAAACACATCGCTCGACCCGATGCGGTAAAATTCCTCGACGCTGATCCGCCGCAGCTGCCGCGTACGGGCGGTGAGCTCGGTCATCTCGGTTGGCTCTGCGATCATTGCTCTGCTCCTGACGCGCGTCTCGCCACTCGCCCCAAGTGTACCATCGAGAGAATGCCCATGCACGCAACTATCACCGCCATCCCAGGCGACGGAATCGGCCCCGAGGTCGTCGCCGAGGGCGTCAGCGCGCTCCAGGCTGTCGCCGCGCGCTTCGGTCACAGCTTCACCATCCAGACTGCCCTGCTCGGCGGGTGCGCCATCGATGCCCACGGCACGCCGTTCCCCGAGGAGACTCTGCACCTCAGCCAGCACAGCGACGCAATCCTGCTCGGCGCGGTCGGCGGGCCGAAGTGGGACGACCCGAGCGCCAAAGTTCGCCCCGAGCAGGGGCTACTCGCCATCCGCAAGGCGCTCGGGCTGTTCGCCAACCTGCGTCCGGTCACTATCCACCCGCGCATGGTCGCCGCCTCGCCGCTGCGCCCCGAGCGCCTCGCCGGCGTCGATCTGCTCGTCGTCCGCGAGCTCACCGGCGGCATCTACTTCGGCGCCAAAGGCCGCGACACCGACGCCACGGGGCAGGAGCGGGCCTTCGATGAGTGCAGCTACACCGTCGGCGAAATCGAGCGGATCGTCCGCGCCGCCGCCGCATTCGCCATGGGCCGCCGCCGCAAGATCACCAGCGTCGATAAGGCCAACGTGCTGGAGACCTCGCGGCTGTGGCGATCCACCACCAGCCGCATCATGCGCGAGGAGTTCCCCGAGGTCGCCGTCGAGCATATGCTGGTCGACTCGTGCGCCATGCACCTCATCCGCCGGCCGTCTGACTTCGATGTGATCGTCACCGAGAACATGTTCGGCGATATTCTGACCGACGAGGCGAGCATGTTGGCCGGCTCGATGGGGATGCTCCCGAGCGCCTCACTCGGGGCGCAGGGCAGCGGCACAACCCGCATCGGCCTCTACGAGCCTATCCACGGCTCGGCCCCCGATATCGCTGGAAAGGGCATCGCCAATCCGCTCGCCACTATCCTCTCGGTGGCCATGTTGCTGCGCCACTCGCTCGGGCTGGAGGAAGAGGCCCGCGCCGTCGAGATTGCCGTCGCTGCCGCGCTCGACGCCGGTTTCGTCACCGGCGATGTGGCCGCCCCCGGCGAACCGCTGTTCACCACGGCGCAGGTCGGCGCGGCCGTCGCCGAAAGGATCTGACCCGTGATCGAGCCGCTCGCTCTCCCCGCCTCAGCGCTCGAAGCCGTCGTCGCGTCGGCCTATGCGCTCGATGTCGAGGAGGTCACGTTTCTGCCGCTCGGCGCAGACTCGACCGTCTGGGTTTATCGCGTGCGCTGCGCCGATGGCAGCGCACGCTTCTTGAAGATCCGCCGCGGCCCGCCCAATCCCGTCGCGCTCGCGATCCCCGACGCGCTGCGGCGCAGCGGGATCCCCGGCATCGTCGCGCCGCTCCCCGCCGTCGATGGCGCACTGTGGGCCGCGCTCGGCGATCTGACGCTGATGCTTTACCCGTTCATCTCGGGCGCGAGCGCGATGGAGCGGGGCATGACCGAGGTGCAGTGGCGGTTTTTCGGCAGGACGTTGCGGCAGATCCACGATGCTGTGCTGGAGCCGGATCGTGCGGCGCTACTGCCGCACGAGACCTTCTTCCCGGTCTGGCGCGCCAAGCTCGAAGACGTGCGGGCGGCGCTCGAAAACTTCGACCCAACCGACCCGCTCGCCGGCGCGCTCGCAGGACTGTTCACGAGCCAGCAGCCGCAGATCGATCGGCTCATCGAGGCGGTCTCCTCCCCGCCAGAGATCGACGATCGGATGGTGCTGTGCCACGCCGATGTCCACGCCGCCAACCTGATGGTGGACGACGCCGGCGCGCTGTGGATCGTGGACTGGGATCAGCCGGTGCTCGCCCCGCGCGAGCGCGATATGCTGTTCATCGTCGGCTCGGTGATCGCGCGCACGGTCCTGCCGCATGAGGAGGCGTGGTTCTTCGCTGGCTACGGCGATGTGGCCATTGATGGCACGCTGCTCGCCTATTACCGCGCCGACTGGGCGCTGCAGGATATCGCCGAGTACGCTCACTGCGCCATCCTCCGCCCAGACCTCGGCGAGCTGACCAGGCGCGAATCGCTCGCCAGCTGCGCCCGCCAGTTCAGGCCTGGCGACATCGTCGAGCTGGCGCTTCACGGGCGCGCCGGCCGCTGAGTCATCTGTTCCGAAGTAACCAGTTTGTCGCACTGGCGCACGTCTTTTTCGGCCTGCGGCAGCAACATGAAGTGGCGCGTGGTCGTGAGTGCGCAGGTCGCGCTTGGACCAGCGCCACCGGATCGATCGGCCGCACCATCAGCGCGCCGCCCGCCGCTGCCAGACGCCGATCGCAACGGCCACCAGCGCGGCGGCGACGAAGACCTGCGGGATGTCGAACAGCAGGTACTGCCAACCCTCCTCAAGCTCGCCGCTCACGAGACTCGCTGCCGCGCCGGCCAGCACGCACAGCGCCACCAGCGCCAGCGAACGCCAGCGTAGCGAG
>JAYUUK010000197.1:0-13915 GCA_043754595.1 Roseiflexaceae bacterium
GGGGGTGTGGGGCGCAGCCCCACGATCCGCTTTCCCTGCTGCGCATTGGGGGGTGTGGGGCGCAGCCCCACGATCCGCTTTCCCTGCTGCGCACCGGGGGTGTGGGGCGCAGCCCCACGATCCGCTTTCCCTCTCCCGTATAATTGCAATAAACCCGGAAGAAAACCGCACACGGCGCGTCGTTGACACGCCGTGTGCGGCGATGTACGATAGCTGCACAACGCCAGACGTCTGGCGTTGTGCAGCTGATCCAATCTCGCGCCGCACCACGGCGCACGTTATACAAAGGAGTATGACGCGATGAGCTTCCAGGCGTTTCAGTCTTTCGAGGCGCGCTACGATGTGGTGGTGTGCGATCTGTGCGGCACGTACGGCGCTGTGGGCGACAGCGACTGGCGCGAGGTGCGCGCCGCCGCCGATGGACACGCCCGCCACCTATGCCGCGAGTGCGGCAGACGCGCCGTCTGGTGCGCCATCCACGATAGCTACCACCTGCCCGATTCTAACCACCGCCGGCCGTGCATCGGCTGCGGCGGGCTGTTCACCGCGCGCGTGAGCGAGGCGCGCGAGCGCTGCCCGAGCTGCCAGCGGGCGCTGCGGCTCGCGCAGCAGCCAGCGGCGAATGGCCAGGCATCGCGCCATCGCACTTTTTGGAAGTGGAAATAACACAGCATGGCGTGGCACAGACGCTTCGCGGGGCGATCGGCGCAGCTGACGCGATCGATGGCGCTCAGCGTGACATGCGCAACATGGTACGCTGAGCGCTCATTCACGCCCTGCCCGCCAGATGAACTCCCCGCGAAGCGTCTGTGCCGCTGCAGTATCTCGGGACGCGTCCCCAGCGACTCCGCGCGCACCGATCGACCGCGTCGCCCTATCCACGTCAATCAGCATCGTCACAGCACCAGCGTCAGCGCCCGATCGATGCCGATCTCCTGCTCGACCCGCCGCACGATCGTCTCCGGCACCGTGTCGTCGAGCCGCAGCACCATCATCGCCCGCTCGCGCGGCGCCAGCCGCCCCACATCCATGCTCGAAATGTTGACGTCGGCCTCGCCGAGCAGCGTCCCCACGTGGCCGATCATCCCCGGCCGGTCGCGGTGGTAGGTGAAGAATAGCGGCCCGCTCGGCTCGAACGTCACCCAGTAGCCATCGGCCTCGACCACGTACGGCGTGTCGCGGATAATGGTCCCGACGAACTCGTGCGGCCCGTCGGCGGTCAGCGCCCTGAGCACCAGCGCGCTGCTGTAGGTCTCAGCCTCGGCCGAGCTGCGCTCGCTGTAGCGCAGCCCGCGCTCGCGCGCCAGCAGCGGCGCGTTCACCGGCGTGACCCGCTCCTCGCAGGCTGCGGCGATCAGCCCCTGGATCACCGCCAGCCGCACCGCAGCGGTGTTGACCCCCGCCAGCTCGCCCTGGTACTCGATCTCGTAGCTGCTGACCGGCTCCTGCACCAGCCCGGCGCACAGCGCGCCAAGCTTGCGCCCGAGCTTGAGATACGGCCCGACGAGGCCGAGCTCCTCCGGCGCGACGAACGGCGAGTTGACGGCGTAGTGCGGCGTGCCGCCCGCCAGCGCCACCAGCACGCCGTCGGCCACATCCACACCGGTGAGCGTCTGCGCCTCCACCGTGCTCGCGCCGAGGTGCGGCAGCACGATCACCTTCGGGTTGGTGGTCAGTGGGTTATCCTTCGGCGGCTCCTGCGCAAAAGTGTCGAGCGCCGCCCCGGCGATAGTCCCGGCATCGATCGCCGCGTTGAGCGCCGCCTCATCGATGATCCCGCCGCGCGCCGCATTGATGACGTAGGCCGTGGGCTTCATCTGCGCCAGCCGCGCCGCATTGATCAGGTTCTTGGTGGCATCGATCAGCGGCACGTGGAGCGAGACGAAGTCGCTCTGCGCTAGCACGTCGTCCAGGGTCATCAGCGAGACGCCGAGCTGCGCCGCCCGCCCGGTCGAGACCACCGGATCGTAGGCCACCACCTGCATCTCCAGCCCGCGCGCGCGCCGCGCCACCTCGGCCCCGATCCGGCCGAGCCCGATCAGGCCGATCGTCTTGCCGCGCACCTCGAAGCCCATGAATGTGCTGCGCAGCCACTTGCCGCCCTGCAGCGCGCTGTGGCCCTGCGGGATGTGGCGGGCCAGCGCCAGGATCAGCCCGATCGTCAGCTCGGCCACCGCCACGCTATTCGAGGCCGGCGCGTTGACCACCGTTATTCCGCGGCGGGTGGCGGCGTCCACGTCGATGTTGTCGACACCGGTGCCAGCCCGCCCGACGACCCGCAGCTGCGCGCCGGCCGCCAGCACCTCGGCGGTGACTTTGGTGGCGCTGCGAACCACCAGCGCGTCGTACTCCGGCAGCGCCGCGAGCAGCGCCGCCTTGTCCAGATCGAGCCGCAGATCGACGTGCGCCGCGCTCCGCAGACGGGTCAGCCCCTCTTCGGCGATCGGCTCGGTGACGAGAATCCTGTCCATAGGGCGATCATATCCTTATTCTATAACGTTACAGCGTGCCACGTCCGGCGCGCAACATCGTGTCGATCACGGCCCGCTGCCCGTCGCGCATCTCGATCGTCAGCATCTGTTCCAGGTACGCCTGGTACGGCTGCCCCGGCCCGCGCAGCTGCTCGGCGATCTTGACCGCGCCGATGGTCTGGAGATGACGGTAGGCGACCCACTCGGCGAACCCTTCGACCACCGACTTCGGCTCCATGATCGGGCAGTTCTCCGATTGCCAGGCGTGGGCATACTCGTGAGCCACCACCGTGCGGAACATGATCTTTGGCAGCGCGTAGAGGACGTAGATCGCCCGCGTGTGACCATCGCGGACGTAGAGCCCCATCGGCCGCTGCTCTTGGTCGGCCGGGCCCGACGGGCGCTGCAGCCCGGAGAGCGTCGGCAGATCCACCAGCCGAAAGGCCACCCCGACCCGCAGCGTGAGGCCGAGCTGTGCGACCACCGCACCGACGGTCTCGTCAAACAGCTGCCGCGCCGCCGCCGCATCGTAGACTGCCGTGCTGTGGCAACGGGCGCACTGCAGCCGGCCGTCGTGCAGCGTCCAGCGCTGCTCGCCGAGCGGGCGGCCGCAGCTCGCGCAGCGCGGCGCATCGCGCATGCAGCCGCCACAGTAGCGCTCCTGCTGACCATGCAGGTAGTAGTAGCCTTCGATGAGCAGCGCGCCGCATACCGCGCAGCGCAGCCGATCGACCTGGCGAACATCCGGTGGTGTCATGCGCCGAAGCATACCATGGAGCTGATTGTGATGCAATACACAAGAAGGATGACTCTCGGAAGCAGGAATAATTGGGGGCTGCACCCCCAACCCCCCGCTTTGCGCTGTGCGCTTCTTTGGCCTGCGGCGGCGCGGTATGCTATACTTCCCAAAAGTCACACATGGAGGGCGCGATGGTCGAGCGTATCTGCGCGGTCTGCCACGAAGGTAACCCGCTGGAGAACCGTTTCTGCGGCAAATGCGGCAATGCGCTGGAGCGGCTCTTGCCCGCCGCGCCCGTCGATGCGCCGCTGGTGGTCGCCGGCAGACAGCTCCCCGTGACCTGGAAGCAGGTCGGGCGGACGGTGGCGGTCGGCGCGGTGGCGCTCGCCGCCGAGGTTGGGCTCTCAGTGCTCCGCCGCCGACTCAACGGCGCAGTGGCCCCGCTCAGCCTGGCACGCCATGTGAAGGGAACGATCGCAGCGGCGGGGGCGTCTGAATCGCAAGCGACGGGCGCGCCAGGCGCCGTGACGATCATCAGCGAGCGCGTGATCGAGCTGATTGAGAGCGAGCGCGGCCGCAAGATCATCGATAAGCATATCTGGCGCAAGATAGGGGACTAGATGGCGCATACGCTCACACCAGCCGACCAGATCCGCCGCAGTCTGCGCCCGCTCGGCCTGCGTCTGCGGCTGGGCGACGCGCTGCTGTTCGCCACGCGCTCGCTGTGGGTCGCCACGCTGGCGATGCTGGCGGTCCAGCTCGTTGGCCATCTGACGCCGCTGATCGATCTCGCGATCTTCACCTTCGCCCCCGCCGTGCTTTGGGCGCTGGTCGTCATCGGCTACGCGCTGCTGCGGCCGCTGCCGGTGCAGCGCGTGGCGCGGCGCGTCGATGCGGCGCTTGAGACCCGCGAGCGCCTGGCCACCGCGCTTGAGCTGGCAGCAGACCCCGGCGAGTCCGGGCTCGCCGCGCTGCAGCAGGACGACGCTGGGCAGCTCGCCGCCACGCTTCGTCCAAATATGCTCCCGCTGAGCATCGCCCGTCGGCCGCTCTTCGTCGCTGCGGCGCTGCTGCTGGCCGTCGGGCTGGCCATGGCGCTGCCAAACCCACAGGACGCCGTGCTGGCGCAGCGCGCACAGGTCAAGGCGGCGGTAAGCGAGGCGGCAGCGCAGGTAGCGCAGCTGCGGGCGCAGAGCGCCGCCAACGCCGAACTGACGCCTGAGCAGCGCGCCGCGCTGGATAAGCAGCTCGCCGAGCTGGAGCAGCGGCTGCGCGAGAATAACGGCAGCCGCGAGCAGGCGCTGGCCGATCTCTCCACCGCGCAGGCCCAGATTCAGCAGTCGCTCGACCCGAACAGCGATGCGCGCAAGGCGGCGCTGGACCAGATGGCGCGCGGGCTCGAAGCGCTCAGCGGACGCTCATCTGCGCAGAAAGCCGATCTCAACCAGGCCGCCGCCGATCTCAAGCAGCTCGCCGACAAGCTGGACAAGATGACGCCGGCCGAGCGCGATCAGCTGGCCAAGCAGCTCCAGCAGCAGGCGAATCAGACCCAGAGCGGCGCGCCGCAGACTGCCAAGCAGCTCCAAAACGCGGCGCAGGCGCTGCAGCAGGGCAATGTCCAGCAGGCGCAACAGGCGCTGCAGCAGGCTTCGCAGTCCGTCCAACAGGCGCAGCAGCAGCAGGCGCAGCAGCAGCAGGCCAACCAGGCGCTGTCGCAGCTGCAGCAAGGCCAGCAGTCGATCGCTCAGTCTGGCCAGCAAGGTCAACAGGGCCAGCAGGGCCAGCAGGGCCAGCAGGGCCAGCAGGGCCAGCAGGGTCAGCAAGGTCAGCAGGGTCAGCAGGGCCAGCAAGGTCAGCAAGGTCAACAGAGCCAGCAAGGTCAACAGGGCCAGCAGGGCCAGCAAGGTCAACAGGGCCAGCAAGGTCAACAGGGCCAGCAAGGTCAGCAGGGTCAGCAGGGCCAGCAGGGGCAACAAGGCCAGCAAGGCCAGCAGGGGCAACCTGGCGGCCAGCCTGGCGGCAACGATGCTGGCAGTAGCGCGGGCGACAGCATCTACCAGCCGTACAACCCGAACGGTGCCAACGGCAATGTCGAGCAGATCAACGGCCAGCAGGGCCAGCAGGGCATCACCCAGGTGCAGCAAGGCCAGGGCGGTCTGCCAGGCGTGGCCGGCGGCTCGCGAGTGCCCACCAGCAACGCCCTGCCGCAGTACCGCCAGGCCGCCAGCCAGGCGCTCAACCAGAGCGCCATCCCGCCGCACCTCAAAGATTATGTCCGTGACTACTTCTCTCGGCTCGGGCAGCAGTGAGCGACGCGCAGCAAGGAACCATGATGACAACACCGCTTTCGCCAGATGAATTTCGCCAGCGCACCCAGCTAATCGAGCAAGAGATCGGCCAGGTGATCGTCGGGCAGCGCGACCTGATTCGCCAGGCGACGATCACGCTGCTGGCCGGCGGCAACGCGCTGCTGGAGGGGGTGCCCGGCCTGGCCAAGACCACGCTGGTGCGGACGCTGGCCGATGTGATCGACTGCTCGTTCAGCCGCATCCAGTTCACCCCCGATCTCCTGCCGTCGGATATCGTTGGCACCACGCTGATCAGCGAGGACGATTCGGGGCGCAAGGGGTTCCGCTTCGAGCCCGGGCCGATTTTCGCCAACCTGGTGCTGGCCGACGAGATCAACCGCGCCACACCCAAGACCCAGAGCGCGCTGCTCGAAGCCATGCAGGAGCGCACCGTCACTGTCGCCAAGACTGTCCACCGGCTCCCCAGCCCGTTCTTTGTAATCGCGACGCAGAACCCGCTGGAGATGGAGGGCACCTACCCGCTGCCCGAGGCCCAGCTCGACCGTTTCTTCTTCAAGATCAACGTGCCGTTCCCCAGCACCGCCGAGCTCGTCGAGATCGCCAACCGCACCACCACCAACCGCAGTGCCGCGCCGCGCAAGGTGACAAACGGCGCGACGATCGCCGAGATGCAGAGCCTGGCGCGCGGCGTCCCGATCGCCAGCCACGTGCTCAACTACGCCGCTCGGCTCATCTCGGCGACCCACCCAGGCGAGAAGGAGGCCCCGGCGTCGACGCGGCAGTACATTCGCTACGGCGCGAGCCCGCGCGGCATGCAGGCGCTGATCCTGGCCGCCAAGATCATGGCGCTGCTGGACGGCCGCTTCAATGTGGCCTTCCCCGATCTCAAGCTCGCCGCGCTGCCAGCGCTGCGCCACCGGGTGATCCTCAACTTCGAGGCCCAGGCTGAGGGCATCAGCCCCGACGATGTGATCCGCCAGGTGCTCGAAAGCGTCAAGACCGAGTAACGTTCGTTCCGATCTGTTTCCCGTTCTACGTTCTATATTCTACGTTTATTATGTCACTGTTCGACGCCACATTTCTGCGCAAGCTCGATAACCTGTCGCTGATCACGCGCAGGGCGATGGTCGGCCAGCTCCAGGGCGAGCGCCGCAGCCCGCGTCGCGGCGCGTCGGTCGAGTTCGCCGACTTCCGCGCCTACGCCCCAGGCGACGATATCCGGCAGATAGACTGGAACCTGTACGCCAGGATGGAGCGCGTCTTTCTCAAGCTCTACGTGGCCGAGGAGGAGCTGACGCTGCATCTGCTGCTCGATGTGTCGGCCTCGATGGACTGGGGCGAGCCGAATAAGCTGGACTACGCGCGCAAGGTGGCGGGCGGCCTCGGCTACCTAACCCTCAGCACGCTCGACCGCGTCGGGGTCACGGCGTTTGGCGCGCGCAGGCAGCTCCCGCCGCTGCGTGGCAAGCGCAGCGGTATGGCGCTGTTCGATTTCCTGACGAAGCTGCCGGTAGGAGGCGCGAGCGACCTGCCGCAGCTCTGCCAGCGCTACGCCCGCACCGCCAGGATCGGCGGCCCGCTGTTTCTGATCAGCGATCTGCTCGACCCGGGCTGGAAGGACGCGATCGCAGCGCTGACCACCAGGCCGTTTGAGATCACCGTGGTCCACACGCTCGCGCCGCAGGAGATCACCCCCGAGCTGACCGGCGACCTGCGGCTGCTGGACGCCGAGGGCGGCGAGCCGATCGAGATCACCGCCGACTTCGAGACGCTGCGGCAGTACCGTGAGCATCTCGTCAGCTGGCGCGCCGAGGTTGAGGCGTTCTGCTCGGGGCGCGGCATCGGCTACCTGTTCGCCGACACCGGCGTCCCGGTCGAGACCTTCCTGCTGGATCATCTGCGCCGCCGCAGCGTCGTCGGCTGAACAAAGGCGCACGCGCAATGCCATTCCTCGCTCCGCTCGCCCTGCTCAGCGCGCTCGTCATCGGGCCGATCATCATCGCGATGTATCTGCTCAAGCTGCGCCGCGACGACCGCGCCGTCTCGTCCACCTTCCTCTGGCGCCAGGTGGTGCGCGATGTGGAGGCCAACGCGCCGTGGCAGCGGCTCAGGCCGAGTTGGCTGCTGCTGCTCCAGCTGCTGCTGCTGCTGCTGCTAGCCTTCGCGCTGGCCCGCCCGTTCCTGCTGACCAACGGCATCAGCGGCCGCAATCTGATCATGATCATCGACCGCTCGGCCAGCATGACCGCCACCGATGTGCCCGGATCGCGGCTGAGCGCGGCCAAGGCGCAGGCGCGGCAGCTGGCAGACCAGCTCCCAGATGGCGGTAGGGCGACGGTGATCGCGGCCGGCGGACAGATGGAGGTACTGGCGGCATCCACCACCGATAGGCGGCAGATCTACCAGGCGATCGACGCCATCCAGCCGCGCAACGGCGGCGGCAGCGATCTGAGCCAGGCCCTGACGCTCGCCGCCGCCCTCGCCGCGCGCGAGAGCGAGAGCGAGGTGGCGATCATCTCAGACGGCAACGTCAGCGTCCCGCCAGACCTGCGCATGCCAGCCACGGTGCGCTTCTTCCCGATCGGCAGCGGCGCGCAGAACCAGGCGATCTCGGCCATGGCGCTCCAGCCATCGCCAAACGGCCAGCTGCTGTTCGTCCAGGTGGCGAACTATGGCTCATCGCCGGCCAAACGTCGGCTCGACCTGTACCTCGACGGCCAGCTCGCCAACGCCTACGAGCTGGAGATCGCCGCTGACGGCGAGCGCAGCGTGACCGCCGACGTACCGGCGACGGTGCGGGTCGCCGAGGCCAGGCTCGCCGCCAGCCCAGACGATGCGCTCGCCGCCGACGATCGCGGCTGGGCAGTGGGCGCGCCGGAGCAACCGACGACAGTGCGGCTGATTGGCGAGAACCGCTTCATCGAGACCGCGCTGGGGCTGCTGCCGTCGATCGCGCTGACCAAGAGCGCCGAAGCCACCGCGCCGATCAGCGCGACGGCGCAGCCCGCCGTGACGATCTTCGACCGCACCGTGCCGACGACGCTGCCGCCCGGGAACCTGCTGTTCATCGGCCCGCCGCGCGCCACCGAGCTGTTCTCGGTCACCGGCGAGGTCGATTTCCCGACGCTGCGCCCGGTTGCCGCCGACGCGCTCGGCCCGCAGACCATCCTCAAGGATATTAGCCTGAGCGATGTCAGCGTGCTCAAGGCTTCGCGCGTGGTGCCTGGCAGCTGGGCCCGCGTGCTAGTGGAGAGCGACGGCGGGCCGATGCTACTGGCCGGCGAGCGCGATGGTCGGCGGATCGTGGTGCTCGCGTTCGCGCTGCAGAACTCGGATCTGCCGCTCCAGGTGGCCTACCCGCTGCTGATGTCCAACATCATCAGCTACCTCGCGCCGGGGGCCGGGGCCGACACCGCGCAGCTCGCGCCTGGGCAGCCACTCCAGATCCCGGCCGACGCCCAGACCAGCGCCGTTCGGGTCACGCTCCCCGACGGCAGCGTCCGCACGCTGACGCCGCGCGGCGGGTCGGCGCTGTTCGCCGAGACCGACGCGCTCGGGCCGTACGTCATCGAGCAGCTGCGCGGCACGGCGGTGACCGACAGGCGGCGCTACACGGTGGACCTGTTCTCGCCCGCCGAGTCGCGGATCGGGCCGCAGCGCGAGCTGGCTATCGCCCAGGCGAGCGGGCTGACCCAGGCGGTGACCAGCGAGCAGGTGGGCAAAGAGGAGATCTGGCGTTGGCTGGCCGCGCTCGCGCTGCTGATTTTGATCGTCGAATGGCTCGTCTATCAGCGGCCGGCGCTGGTCTATCTCCGCGATCGGCTCAGGCGATCGTGAGCCGGGGAGCACGTGTCACTCTTATTTCTTAGCCCCAACTTGCTCTGGCTGCTGCTGCTGCTGCCGCTGATCTGGCTGGTGGCGCTGGCCTCGTCGCGCCGGACGCGCGGCGCGCAGCGCTGGGGCTCGGTGGCGCTGCGCAGCGTCGCCACTATCGCCCTGATCGGCGCGCTGGCCGGCGCGCAGCTGATCGCCCCGCCCACCAATGGCACCACGATCTTTCTGCTCGACCGCTCGGACTCAATCTCGCCGGCGCAGCGCGCCAGCGCCGAGGCCTACGTCGCCGATGCACTGAAGGCGATGCCGCCCGACGACCGCGCCGCGATCGTGACCTTCGGCGCTGGCGCGCTGGTGGAGCGCCTGCCGGAGCCAAATCGCGAGCTCGGGCAGGTCCGCAGCAACCCCGATGGCGCCGCGACCGACCTGGCCGGCGCGATCCAGCTCGGCGAGGCACTCGCGCCGGCCGAGGAGCGCCGGCGCATGGTGCTAATCTCCGACGGCGCGCAGAACAGCGGCGACGCCATCCAGCAGGCGCAGCGCGCCGCCGCCGATGGCGTGCCGGTGGACGTGGTCCCGCTCGCCGAGCAGACCGGCGGCCCAGACGCGCGGATCACTGCGGTGGCCATGCCGGCCACGGCGCGCGAGGGCCAGCAGCTCGTGATGCGCCTGGATGTCGAGAGCGGCGATGCGGCGAGCGGGCGGCTGGTGGTCATCGATGCGGCCGGCGCGCAGCTGGTGGACCAGCGGGTGCAGCTCAAGCCGGGCAGCCAGACGTACGAGGTGACGCTGCCGCCGCCGCCGAGCGGGTTCAACCGCTACGTGGCCAGGATCGAGGCCGATGGCGATACGCAGAGCCGCAATAATCGCGGCGAAGGCTACACCTTCGTGCGCGGCAAACCGCAGATCCTGCTGGTGGAGGGGCTCCCAGGCGAGGCCGCGGCGCTGAGCGGCGCGCTGCAGGCTGCCGGGTTCGCCACGCTCATCACATCGCCCGAGAAAATGCCGACGACGATCGGCGCGCTGGCGATCTTCGACGCCGTGATGCTGGTGAATGTGCCGCGCAAGGCGCTGAGCGAGCGCGCGCAGTCCACCCTCGCTACCTACGTCCATAACCTCGGGCGCGGGCTGGCGATGATCGGCGGGCCACAGGCGTTTGGCGCTGGCGGCTGGCGCGGCTCGCCGGTGGAGAGCGCGCTGCCGGTGACGATGGACCTGCCTGAGCGCTTCAGGCGGCCGCCGGTGAGCGTCACGCTAGTGATCGACATCTCCGGCAGCATGTCCGCCGAGGAGAATGGCCGCACCAAGCTCTCGCTCGCGATCGAGGGGGCGCAGCGGATCGCAAGCCTGCTGCGCGATGAGGACGAGTTGACCGTCATCCCGTTCGACAGCGCGCCGCAGCAGGTGGTCGGCCCGCTTGGCGGCGACCGGCGCGACGAGGCTATCGCACAGCTGCAGCGGGTGCGCATCGGCGGCGGTGGGATAAATATCCACGACGCGCTCACGGTGGCGCGGGACTACATCGCCAGAAGCGACCGGCCGGTCAAGCATCTGATCACGCTGACTGACGGCGACGACACGCAGCAGCAAGAAGGCGCCGACGCGATCGTCAGCGAGCTGCGCGCCAAGCAGGTGACGGTGACCTCGATCGCCATCGGCGACGGCCACGATATCAGCTTCATCCAGGGCATGGCGCGGCTCGGCGGCGGGCGCTACTTCTTCACCGACAATGCCGCCACGCTGCCGAGCATCCTGGCCGACGAGACCGAGATCATCCTGCGACCGTACGTGATCGAAAAAGAGTTCACGCCGCAGCTCGGCGCGAGCCACCCCGCCACCCGCGGCCTGACAAGCGCGCCGCCGCTGCTCGGCTACGTGGCGACGACGCCGCGCGATATAGCGCAGGTGCTGCTCGCCACGCCTGACGGCGAACCGATCCTGGCGGTCTGGCAGCACGGCCTGGGCCATGCCGCCGCCTGGACATCAGACTTCACCGGCCGCTGGGGTGTGCGCTGGGTCAGCGACCCGGCCTTCGGCACGGTGGCGGGTCAGCTGGCGAGCTGGCTGCTGCCGGCCCCCGAGAGCGGGCAGATCGCGGCCAGCGCCGACCGCAGCGGCGGGCGGCTGACAATGAACGCGACGGTGGCGCAGACCAACGGCGCGCCACACACCGGGCTTCAGGTCACGGCGCTGCTCGCCAGCGCTGGTGGGGTGCAGACCGAGGTGACGCTCCACGAGGTTGCGCCTGGGCAGTACCGCGGGGTGCCAGAGGGGCTGCCGCCAGGGGTCTACCTGGCCGAGATCGTGGCCCGCGACGCAAGCGGCGAGCCGGTGGCGGTGACAACGGCGGGCGCGGTGGTGCCGCCGAGCGCCGAGTTTGGCGGCGGCGGCGACCCACAGCTGCTGGCGGAGATCGCTCGGATCACCGGCGGGCGCGTCGCGCCGGCGGCGGCGGCGGCGTTTGCGCCAGGCGGAGCGCGGGCCGGCGCGGCGCGCGAGATCGGGCTACCGCTGCTGTGGCTGGCGCTGCTGCTCTGGCCGCTCGATATTGCCTGGCGGCGGTTTGGCCGCTATCGCCCAGCGGCGGTGGCGGCGGCGGTGCGCACCGCTGCGGCCGAGCCAGCAGCGGTGCCGACGGCGCGCGAGCGGCTCCCGTCGATGGCCGAGCGCGCCGAGCGACCCCCAGCCCGCAGCGCCACGCCCGCCAGCAAGACCGACGCAAAGATCGACGAGCTGCGCGCCGCCCAGGATGCCGCCCGCCGCCGCGCGCGCGGCGAGGAGTGAGCTCGCCCACGCCCGTGGAGTTCGAGCTGATACAGCTCACGCTTGCTTCGGTGGTCATAGATACGTTTGGCGGCGCTCAGCGTGACAGGCAGATGGCGGCGCTCAGCGTGACACGGCTATCATCAGCATCTGCGTTCCACGTTGTGCGGCCTTCAGCCTGCGTGCGGCGGCGCGGTCGCACCGCTTCTCATCATCAGCTCATCTCCCCATAATCTGTTCCCAACGGTAGCTACAGTACCATAGCAGGCAACCGTAAGGAGGTCTGAATGTTTCGACGCCTGCTCTTGACTGCGCTGACGCTCCTATTCGTCACGGCGTGCGGCACCGCCGGCACCGCCAGCTCGCCGACCGCAATGCCCGCCGCCACCGCGATGCCCGCCGCCACCGATGCTCCAGCCGCAACGACCGCCGCCACCGATGCTCCAGCCGTGAATGCCACGGCGGCACCAGCAGCCGGTGCCGGCGAGCGCACCTTTGTGATCGACCCAGCCCAGACCGAGGCGTCATACGCTGTGCAGGAGGTCTTTCTACAGCAGAACTCGCCGTTCCGCGCGGTCGGCAAGACCAACCAGGTCGAAGGATCGTTCACTATTAGCCTAGATGGTAAGCCGAGCGGCAAAGTGACGAAGATCACCGTCAACCTGCCTTCGCTCACCAGCGACAGCGATCGCCGCGATGGCAAGATCCGCACCGACTGGCTCGAGTCCGAGAAGTATCCAGTGGCAACGTTCGTCTCGACCGGCGTCGAGGGGGTGCCAGCGAGCTATACCGACGGGCAAGATGTCAGCTTCAAACTCACCGGCGACCTGACCATCCACGATACCACCACGCCGGTGACGTTCGATGTGGTGGGCAAGCTCAGCGGCGACACTGTGACCGGGAAGGCCACTAGCAAGATCCAGATGACCGATTTCGGCTTCAATCCGCCCGATATTGGCGGCTTCGTCAAAGTCGAGAACGACGTCGATCTGACGATCACATTCGTGGCCAAGGCACAGTAAGAAGATTGCCGGGCAACCACGCGGTGGACGGGATTAACAGGATCTACAGGATTGCCAGGCAACCGGGCACTGGGCCGCGAGCAGCGGGGGTTCGGGACGCGCGAATCGCTCCTCGGGTCGCGCTAGCGCACAGGGGGTTCGGGGGCGCAGCCCCCGAGATCTTATCTTATCGAGCGAAGCGAAAGAAAGAGAGTCCGAATGGCGACCGAGCGTACCGCCCCGCAGCCGGGGCAAGAGTCCGTGTGGGACTACCCACGCCCGCCGCGCGTCGAGCCGACGGCGAAATTGATCAAGGTGATCTTCAACGGCGTGACGATCGCCGAGACCCGGGGCGCGCTGCGGGTGCTCGAGACCAGCCACCCGCCTTCGTACTACCTGCCGCCTGCTGATCTGCGCATGGAGTATTTCAGCGCCACGCCGCGGGCCACGTTCTGTGAGTTCAAGGGGCAGGCTTCGTACTACACCATTGTCGTCGGCGACCGCAGCGAGGTCAACGTCGCCTGGTACTACCCGCGCCCGAGCCATGGCTACGAGGCGCTTGCTGGCTATGTGGCGCTCTACCCGAGCCGGATGGACGCTTGCTACGTCGATGGCGAGCTGGTGCGATCGCAAGAGGGGGATTTCTACGGCGGCTGGATCACCAGCGAGATCGTCGGGCCATTCAAAGGCGGTGTGGGCACGATGGGCTGGTAGCCGCCGATCTGACGCAACGACGGCGCGCCGATGATATCATCGGCGCGCCGTCGTTGCGTCAGATCGGCGGCTACCAGCCCATCG
>JAYUUK010000198.1:0-4558 GCA_043754595.1 Roseiflexaceae bacterium
AACGCAAAACGGTTGAGCGCACAACGGAGAACAGGAGCGCACTGGGATGCGCTGCATCGTGCGGCGGAGTGGATCAACCGTTTTGCACTCCGCTATAGAGGCGCAGCCGCGAGTGCCGCAGGCGCAGCGGGGGTTTGGAGGCGCAGCCCCCAAACTATTTCCCTTCCCTTTGATAAAATACCCATACTAAAGGAGCGCATATGCGCGTGCTGGTTGTCGAA
Source organism: Roseiflexaceae bacterium (assembly GCA_043754595.1). Taxonomy (GTDB): domain Bacteria; phylum Chloroflexota; class Chloroflexia; order Chloroflexales; family Roseiflexaceae; genus JAYUUK01. Next base: position 222 of record JAYUUK010000198.1, read on the forward strand.
GATGAGCGGACGATCGCCACCTACGTCAAGCGCGGGCTGGAGGAGCAGGGGTACGCCGTCGATCTCGCCTACGATGGCGTCGAGGCGCTGGACTGGGTCGCCGCCGCCAGCTTCGACCTGATCGTACTCGACCTGATGCTGCCCAAGCTTGGCGGGCTGGCGGTCTGCCGCGAGCTGCGCGAGCGCGATATCCGCGTGCCGATCCTGATGCTCACCGCCCGCGACACCGTGGACGACCGGGTGGCCGGGCTGGATAGCGGCGCCGACGATTATCTGATCAAGCCGTTCGCCATCAAGGAGCTGCTCGCCAGGCTGCGGGCGCTCGGGCGGCGCGGCACCGATGGGGCGCGCAGCACCGTGCTCCAGCTCGCCGATCTGACGCTGGACACCGCCACGCAGCGGGTGCGCCGCGCCGGCAAGCTGATCGAGCTGGCCACCAAAGAATACGCCGTGCTCGAGTGTCTGCTGCGGTCGCCCGGCCGCGTGCTGACCCGCACCATGATCGCCGAGCACGTCTGGAACTACGATGTGTTCAACCAGTCAAATGTGGTGGATGTCTACATCCGCAACCTGCGGCGCAAAATCGACGAGCCGCACCCCGTCAAGCTCATCCACACCGTGCGCGGTTCCGGCTACCGCCTGAGCATCGAGGACGATGATGATGCGACGAGCTAGCACGCTGCGCGCCCGCTTCGCCCTCTGGACCGCCGGACTGCTGCTGGCGGCGCTGCTGCTGTTCGGCGGCTTCGTCTACCTCAGCATGCGCCAGGGGCTGCTGGACGCGCTGGACGACAGCCTCCAGCTGAGCGCATCGCAGGCGGTGAGCGGCGGCGAGGATGTCAGCATCGAGCACGGCGTCGTCCCGCTGCCAGATAACCTGACTGAGAGCGACACGGCAACCACGCTGCGCGAGCGCGGGCTAACGATCCGTGTGCTCAACGGCGACGGCACTGTGCGCCAGGTCACCGGTGCCTACCGCGCGCTGCCTGTGGTGGCGGCGATGCTCGATACATCGCGCCAGACGCCGAGCTACACCACCGTGACCGACGCGACGAGCGGCGATGCGGTGCGGGTCTACACCGTGTCGGCGCGCGAGAGCGGCGTGGCGATCGGGCTGGTGCAGGTGGCGCAGTCGATCGAACCGATCCAGGCGACACTGAACCAGCTGCTGCTGGCGCTGCTCATCGCTATCCCCGCGCTGGTGCTACTGGCCGGCGGCGGCGGCTACTGGCTGGCCGCGCGCGCGCTCGCCCCGATCGACACCATCACCCGCACCGCGCAGCGTCTCTCGGCCGAAGACCTGCACGCCAGGCTCAATCTGCCGCCCGGCGACGACGAGGTCGGTCGGCTGGCATCGACGTTCGACGGAATGCTGGCGCGGATCGACGCCGCCTTCGCCCACGAGCGGCGCTTCACCGCCGACGCATCGCACGAACTGCGCACCCCGCTGACCGCGATGCAGGCGATCATCAGCGTGACCCGCGACCGCCGGCGCACCCCTGCCGAGTACGAGCAGGCGCTCGACGACCTCGGCGGCGCCACCGACCGGCTGCGCGGCCTCGTGGAAGATCTGCTGCGGCTGGCGCGCGGCGAGCCGGCGACGAGCGCAAGCCACCAGTCGATCGATCTCGGCGACCTGCTCATCGATATCGGCGAGACGCTCCGCCCGCTGGCCGAGAGCCGCGATTTCGTCATCAGCGTGGCGGCCGATCGGCAGGCCGTGGTCGAAGGCGACCGGGACAGCCTGATCCGGCTGTTCGTCAACCTCGTCGATAACGCCATCAAGTACACCGAGCGCGGCGAGGTGCGCGTCGCTGTCCGCCGCCACCCGGAGCAGGTCATCGTCACCGTCGCCGACAGCGGGATCGGCATCGCGCCGGAGCACCTGCCGGACATTTTTGACCGCTTTTACCGCGTGGACAGCGCGCGTAGCGGCGGCGGCAGCGGGCTCGGGCTCGCCATCGCCCAGGAGATCGTACGCGCCCACAACGGCTCGATCGCCGTCACCAGCACCCTCGGCCACGGCACCACCATGACCGTCTCGCTGCCGCTTCAGAGCGTGTGACAGCGCGCTACCCCACATGGGCGAAGCGCGCATGGATTGCGCGACTGCGATCGCTACCGACGCTGCTCCTTTTCTACGTGCTCTATTGCGGCCCTGAATTACGCGTCACGCGCCGCGCGAGCGGATCGATCGCGCGGAAGTCTGATTTCGAGCCCGGTCGTCACTGGTGGCCATTGGTCTGCGCCGCGAGCACATCGGCTGGCCAGGTGCTCTTGATGTAGGCCAGCACGCTCCAGATATCCGCATCGCTCAGCTGCGAGTCAAAGGCTGGCATGTGGTTCGGCCGGTCGGGTGGCGAAGTCGCCGCGCCGCCATACTTGACCGTCGCAAACAGCGATTGATCGTTGTGATGCCACGTGTGGCCGGTCGGGTCGTGCGGTGGGGCGGGCATGCTGCCATCGGCGAGCGGCTGCTGCCAGTCTGGCTGACCCTCCAGTTGCCCACCGTGGCAGCTGGCGCAGCGCGCGCGATAGATCGTCTGGCCTTGTGCAACGAGCTGCGGCACGGTCACATCGGCGCTGGTGACCGGTCGCTGCCTGGCAACCAGGCTCACGATCAGCACTGCCAGGATCGCGCCGACGCCGCCGATGAGAAACAGTGTCCGCGCGTTCAACCCAGATGAAGTGGTCGGCTGAGCCATAGCTGTCTCCTCTCTCGAAAAATATGCTTGTATGGGTGGATCAAGCTGCGCACCGCACCGCGCTATGCCGAAGTGCCGCACGACATTTCATCGCCAGTTCATGTCGGCTTCATGTTCGCAGCGTATTCTGCTCAAGGTCGAAGCACACGGCGGGGGTTGGGGCGCAGCTCCCACGATCATCCCTTTTTTCTCTCGGAGGATCGCTATGTGCTTCTGCTCGATGGACTACCCGACAGCTCGACAGGACAAAGGAAGAGTATGAAACAGTATCAGACGGTTTGGATGGGGCTCGGGGTGGTGCTGCTGCTGATCATCGCGGGGGTACACCTGCTGACTGCGGGCGAGGCCTACAGCGACGCCGCGTATAAGGGCGTGCTGTTCGTCGTGAGCAGCATCGGGGCGCTGCTGGCCGCCGGCGCGCTAGCCTCCGGGCGCTGGGCATGGGGCTGGCGGCTCGCGCTGCTGGTGGCGGCGAGCACCTTCATCGGCTACGTGCTGAGCCGCACCGTCGGCCTGCCAGGGCTTGAGGCCGAGCCCGACGCGTGGTTCGAGCCGCTCGGCTTCACATCGCTGATCGCCGAGGCAGTTCTGATCGGTCTCGCCGGGGCCGCGTTGGCGCAGCGACGGAGCTTGGCCGAGCGCTCGTAGGCGGCGCGCAGCGCCAAGCAGAGTTTGGGAGCCGCGGCCCCCGAGAGCCTTTCTTCCTTACTCTAGCGGGATTACTCCCTCCAGACGTGCAAACGCCCGCCGGTCGCTCGCCAATGGCAGCGGCCAGCGGGCGTCTCGCTGTGCGCTAGGAGGCCTGGCTGCGGCGCTGCGGTGCCCAGACCCGCAGATAGCGGGCGGCGATGTACGAGCCAAACACTGCGATGCCTGCGACGATCTGCGCCACGATCCCCTCCACATTGGGAAACAGCGCGAACCAGATCCCCATCCAGCCGGGGATCGGCAACGGCACCGCCGTGGTGCTCAGCCAGCCGGCCAGCTGCAGCTCCTGCACGCTCTCGCCCACCATCACGATCAGCACCATCGCCAGCAGCAGCCCGGTCAGCACCAGCATCTTCTTGTACGGCAGCTTGTGCTGGCCGAAGAACGTCAGCGCGCCGACCACGGCGGTGGCAGCCAGACCGATGATCACGCCGCTCAGCACGGTGCCCGATCCGACCTGGAGCCGCAGGTTCTGCAAGAACAGATCGATCTCGAAACCCTCGCGGTAGACAGCGCTGAAGCCGAGCAGTAGCAGCCCGGTGGTCGCACCAGACGTGCCAGCGGCAACCTGGGCCTCGATATTACGCTTGCGCCGGTTATGATGCGCGATCCAGCCGGTCCAATAGATCTTGTGGAAGAACCAGTTCATGATCACCAGCAGCACGACGATCGCCAGCACCCCGGTGACCGCCTGGATCGCCAGCGCCGGCGCGTCGATCGCGCTGATCAGACCCACCAGCACAAACCAGGTGACGATGCTCGCCAGCAGCGCCAGCCCAGCCCCGATCGCCACCGGCCGACGGTAGCGCTGCTGTGTGCCGACGAAGCTCGCGGTGATCGCCGTCAGCACCAGGATCGCCTCAAGCCCCTCGCGAAACACCAGCAGCCCCGTGTTCGTCACCACGGCGGCGGAGTCGAGGTGGG
>JAYUUK010000199.1:0-4557 GCA_043754595.1 Roseiflexaceae bacterium
CCTTCGATCCCTTCGAGCAACTGATCGGCGTACCAGATCTTTTTGTCGTCGGCCACCTCGCCGGCCGCCAGGAACGGCTTGCCATCCTGATAGTTCAGCGGCCCGGTGTACAGATTGAGCTTGCCGCTGATAATCTCGGCGATGAAACCATCGAGTTTGGTCTTATTCTCTGGGCTGAGCGCCGGCCCCTCGATGAACCCGACCGCCGATGTGTCGGGGTTGTTGATGTTGGCCGGGTCCGGCCCGAGCCAGTCCCAGCTCGCCTTCCAGGTGCCACCCTTGGCCGCCTCGATCGCCTTGACATACGCCGGGCCCCAGTTAAAGTATGGGACGCCGAGGCAGACATCGGGTGCTTGCGAGCAGGCATCCTTGAAATCGTACGGCACGGCGAAGATCTTCTTGCCGGCCTTGGTCGCCTTGTTAGCCTCGACCAGCGCCTCGGTGGTGTCGATGCCGGACATCAGTACATCGCTGCCGCCGTTGATAAACTCGTTGGCCACCGTCGTCGGGTCGAGCGTGACGCCGGGAATGTTGAACCAGAAGCCGATCCAGGTCACCTTGAATTTCAGGTCGGCGGCCGGCTTGCCCTTGATCGTCGTCCAGCAGTGTTTGGCGCCGAGGTACGCCGAGTTCACCAGGCGGCGGGTCTCGGCGTCGATCAGCGGCCCGACGTACGAGATCTTGCCGGTCTCGCTCGTCAGCGCCGCAGCGCAGCCCGAGATCATCTTGCCGTACTCCATCCGGCCCATCACATTGCCGACATTCGTTGGCGCTTTGCCGGTCAGGACGCCGTCGCCCGAGACGTGCAGAAATGTCACATCGGGGTGTGCCTCGGCGGCCACGTACGTGCCGTCGGCGAACTCGGCCGAGTTGGTGATGACAAACTTCGCACCCTGCGACACGAGCTCGTCGATCGCCTGCTCGACTTTGACGTTCGGCCGATCGCCTGGGTTGACCTTGTCGATGAAGATCGTCTTGACGCCGGGGATCTTGGCTTTGACGTACTCCAGCGCGTCGGCGTGGGCCTGGTTCCAACCGCCGTCGTTCGGCGTGCCGACGTAGACCATCCCAACGGTGTAGTCGCCGTCGGTCATCGCGGCAGTGGTTGGCGCGGCGGTGGCGGCGGCGGTGGTTGGCGCAGCGGTGGCGGCGGCGGTGGTTGGCGCGGCAGTGGTCGGCGCGGCGGTGGCGGCGGCAGTGGTCGGCGCGGCGGCAGTGGCGGCGGCGGCGCTGGGCGCGGCGGTGGGCGCGGTGGCCGGCGCTGTGCCGCCGCAGCTGGCGAGCGCAACGCTCCCGAGCAGCAGCAGGCTCGTCAACCATTGGCGCGGTGTCTTGGTCATCGGTGCTCCTTGTTCAATGGGGAATTTGCGTCCTCGGCGGCGGGGACGGCGGCGCGGCGATCACCGATGATCTATTAAATTACCTTAAGGATTGCGCGAGTATAGCGCAGCCCCCTGGCGCTGTCAAGCGCTGCAAAATCGGGTATAATTAGCACACATACGCGAGATCGAGCTTCTATTATGACGCAGGCCCTCTACCGCCGCTACCGCTCGCAGACGTTCGACGAGCTGATCGGCCAGGAACATATCGTCCGTACGCTTCGCAACGCGATCGTCGAGGGGCGGCTCGGCCACGCCTATCTGTTCACCGGCCCGCGCGGCGTCGGCAAGACAACCGTGGCCAGGTTGCTCGCCAAAGCCGTGAACTGTCTGCGCCCAGCGGAGGAGCGCCCATGCGGCGCATGCGAGTCGTGCGTCGCCATCGCCGATGGCCGGGCGGTCGATGTCATCGAGATGGACGCCGCATCGCATACCTCGGTCGAGGATGCGCGCGAGATCATAGAGAAAGTTCAGTTCAGGCCGAGCAGCAGCCGCTACAAAGTCTATATCATTGACGAAGTCCACATGCTGTCTACCGCGGCGTTCAACGCGCTGCTCAAGACGCTTGAGGAGCCGCCAGACCACGCGATCTTCATCCTCGCCACCACCGAGATCCACAAAGTCCCGGCTACCATTCTATCGCGCTGCCAGCGCTTCACCTTCAGCCGCCACACCGTCCCGGCGATCTCGGCGCATCTGCGCGAGGTCGCGGCCAGCGAACAGGTCGCGCTCGAAGCCGGCGTGCCAGAGGCGATCGCCCGCGCCGCCACCGGCTCGATGCGCGATGCGCTTTCGGTTCTAGACCAGTTGATGTCGTACGGCGGCGGGCTGGTGTCGCTCGCGCAGGTCCGCTCGCTACTCGGGGCCAGCGAGCGCCAGGAGGTCAGCGCGCTCACCGAAGCGCTGCTCGCCGCCGAGCTCAGCGCCGCGCTGCACGTGATCGCTGAGGTGGTGGCCCGCGGCGCGGATCTGCGCCAGTTCACCCGCGATCTCGTCGAGCAGCTGCGCGCCATCATGCTGCTGCGCGCCGGGGCGGATGCCGGCCTGCTCGATGGCACCGATGAGGAGATCGAGCGCCTCCAGCAGCAGGCCGCCAGCGCCGACCTCGCCGCCCTGGTCCGCTGGACGCGGCTGTTTGGCGAGCTGGACCATCAGCTGCGCACCACGCCCTACGGCCAGCTGCCGCTGGAACTCGCGGTGGTCGAATGTATCGCCGTACCGGCCCATAGCGTCGTCGCGCCTGGGCCAACGTCGGCGCGCACGGCCGCCGCCCCGATGCCGCCGGCCGCGTCCACGGCCAACCGCCGTCCGCTACCAGCCCCGGCGGCACCGCCGCAGGCTGCGCCGTCAGCTATTCCCACGCCGCCACAGCGTCAGGCGCCCGTGGCCGAGCGCGCGCCCGACGCTGTGGCGCAGCGCGCGCCAGCGCCGGAGATGGCTGCGCCGGAGATAGCTGCGCCCGATATTTCTGCGCCGGAGATGCCAGCGCCGGAGATGCCAGCGCCCGAGGCGATCGTCTCCGCGCCGAGTTTGGCGGCGAATGTCGCGCCGAGCGCGGCGGGAGTGGTGGCAGCAGACGGCCACGCCCTGAGCGACGCCGCCATCGAGAGCGCCAACGCCGAGGCCGAGGCCTTCGTCACGATCGAGACTATGTGGCCGATGGTCATACGCGATGTCCGCGTCCAGGATAAAACCGTCCAGGCGCTGCTCAACAGCGGCGTCACCCCCGTCGATGTCCGCGATGGGGCCGTGATCCTTCAGGTGGACAACGAGTGGATCATGACCCGGATCGCCAAGTCGCAGCCGCGCCAGGTGATCGAGAAAGTGCTGGCCAAGCTCACCGGCATCCCGTACCGGATCGAATGCCTGCTCGGCTCACAGCCCAAAGACGACCAGGCGCTGCTGCGCGATCAGATCCTTGCCAGCCACCGGGACCCGTTGGTGCGCGCGGCGCTCAATATTTTCGATGCCGATGTGATCGGCGTCGAGCAAGCAAAGGAGTAGCGATGAACCCCAAACAGCTTCAGCAGATGGCGCAGCAGATGCAGCGCCAGATGGCCAAGATCCAAGAGGAGCTGGGCAACGATATCGTCACCGGCAGCGCCGGCAGCTATGTGACAGTCACGATGAACGGCCACCGCGAGCTGCGCAGCATCACCATCGCCCCCGAGGTCGTCGACCCGGAGGATATCGAGACGCTGCAGGAGCTGATCACCACCGCCTTCGCCGACGCGACGAAGAAGGCGCAGGAGCTTTCGGAGAAGAAGATGGGCCCGCTCACCGGCGGCATGAAACTGCCGGGGTTCTAGCCCATGACTAGCGACTCCTCGATGCTCATCCCGCCGGTCGCGCGCCTGATCGAAGAGTTCGGCCGGCTCCCCGGCGTCGGCCCCAAGAGCGCCTCGCGGCTGACGTTTTTTATGCTGCGGGCCTCTGAGGAGCAGGCGCGCGCGCTGGCAGACGCGCTGCTGGCGGTCAAGGCCGAGGTGCGGTTCTGCACCCGCTGCTTCAACATCGCGTCTGGCGAGCTGTGCGGCGTGTGCGCCAACACTGCGCGCGATGGCCGGATGGTGTGCGTCGTCGAGGAGCCGCTCGACGCGCTGGCGATCGAGCGCACTGGCATCTACCGCGGGCTGTACCACGTGCTCCACGGCCGCATCGCGCCGCTCGAAGGCCTGGGCCGCGAGGATATCTACTTCGACCAGCTGATCGATAGGGTGCGCGCCGAGCCGATCGAGGAGGTCATCCTGGCCACCAACCCTAACCTGGAAGGCGAGGCCACGGCGTTCCACCTCCAGCGATCGCTCGTCCCGCTGGGGGTGCGGGTCACGCGGCTGGCGCGCGGCCTACCGACTGGCGGCGATCTGGAGTGGGCCGACCCCGGCACACTCGGCTCGGCGCTCGAAGGCCGCCGCGAGCTGTAGATCGCCGTGACCGCGTGAACGGGAGGGACTTGGGGGCTGCGCCCCCAACCCCTATACGCATCAGGCTTGTTCCACAGAACCAGTTTTTAACGCTGCGCGGCGTCCTTTTTTCGGCCTGCGGCAGCGCAGTCGTTCCTCTTGTTGCTGCTACTGCGCAGCAGCAGCAGTAACATCGCTTCCTTGGTGCGGAGCGCCTCATAAAAAGAAGTGTGATGCCTATGGAGGCGCAGCACCCATAGGCATCACACTTCGCG
>JAYUUK010000200.1:0-4521 GCA_043754595.1 Roseiflexaceae bacterium
GCTCGGGCAGTACGCTCGCGCTGGCGGCGTGCTCGATGATCTGCCGCGCCCTGGTTCCATCAACTGGTACGCCAAGGAACCGGGGCAGCTCTATATTGGAGGGGGTACAAGTCTTGAGAAGTTGTACCATGGAACCGATAATCGGTCCGCTCAAGATATTGTCGCCAACGGATTAAATACGGAGAAATGGAATAAGGCGGGAGGGAGTTCTGTGTTTGACCGTAAGGGATTTTCCCTTACGACAGACCCTGCAATTGCTCGAGACTGGGCTGTCTGGCGAGCCGATGAACGCGGCGGCCAGCCTGTCGTAATTGAAATAGAGCGCAGTCGTATCGAAAATATATTGGTGACAGAGGACAAAGATTTCAGCATTGACCCAAATGAAGCCTTTATCAGACCTGAAAATTTCAGTAAGGTTCTGAAAGGATTTTTCCGACTATTTGATAGGTGACACATGAAGATAGAGCTTCGTATCGGTTATTGGTCGCAGAGTGTTGCGGTCTTCGATCCGCAAAAGGTATTATTTCGCGCTCGATCGAACTTCTCTAATTTCAGAAGTGACTTTCAAGATACGTCATTGAAGGAATTAGAGAGTGCTAGGCTATTCGCATCGAAAGGTGGGAACACTACACAACTGGCCAAGTTGGTTGATTCAACTCGTGAACGAGTAGAACGGATTGGTCCAATCTACGAATTTGATGTCACATCGAAGAGAGGTTCGCGCTGTCACGGATTTGCTTCTCGATACGTGGTCCTTTTTGAAATCGCGAATCCAATTGCCGAGGAAGAATTGGAACTGGTAGCCTTTCTGCTTTCCTTGAAGCTTGGGAGCTTACGCAGCGATACAAAAACACAGATTTTTTCTGAGCCGGATGTCAACGAGCCTGGCTATTGGATGGATATTCCGCAAAAGCAACTCGAGGATCAAGGTCTTCCATAATGCATCTTCCACAACAGGTTAATCAGGCGACAGTGCACCAACTACTCGATCGAATGCGGGGCGACGAACGCGCCGATCCTCGTCCAGTTCGCTGACTGGCTGGTGACCGATATGAGCGCGCCGGTTGGCACCGCGACCGCCACGGCGACGGCCACGGCCACGAGCACGCCAACCAGCGCTCGGACCTAACCTACGACGCAGTTGGCAACGTGGTGACCGACGGCGCGATGAGCATGACCTACGACGCGCGCAACCGGCTCAAGACCCAGGGCAGCAACACGTATAGCTATAACGGCGACGGGGTGCTGATCAGCCAGCAGACCAGCACCCGGCGCTTCGCGCAGGACCTCGCCGTGCCGCTGCCGCAGATCCTCCTGTCCAACGGCGTGAGCTACATCTGTGGCCAAGACCGACTGGTGGAACTGAGCGGCATGGGCACGCGGACGTGATATCTATAATGCCGATGGACTCGGGAGCGTGCGGCGCACGACGAGCGACAGCGCCGTGGCGAGCGCGCCGGTACTGTACAACGCCTGGGGCGGTGTGCAGAGCGGCAGCAGCGCACTCACGCTGTTTGGCTTCACTGGCGAGCTGGAGCGTGGCGGGCTGACATACCTCCGCGCCCGCTGGTACAATCCCTCCCGCGCCGGCTTCGTCAGCCGCGATTCCTACGCAGGTGACGAGCAGACGCCCTATAGTTTTAACCCGTACCAGTACGGCTATAGCAACCCGGTCAACGCCACCGATCCGACAGGGATGTACGCCTGGGACCGCACGTGCAGCATCGGGGCGGGCGGGGCGGGGAGCTGCTCGGCCGCAGACTACGCCTATTGGTGGGGCTCGGACAATGGCTGGGGCACGGATGCCGAACCGGGGTCGTTCCACCGCTTCATCAACGCGCTGCCGAGGGCGACGTGGAACGTGACGGGCGGCACCGTCGCCGATCTGGCAGTATTGGGCTGGGCGTTCCTCCACCAACCAGACGCGGTGACCCTTGGCGTCATCCAGGGGATACGCGACTCGCCCGCCGCGCTGCGCCGCCAAGCGAGCGATATGCTCTGCGGCGACCCCGACGCGCTCGCTGGGTTCGTGATGGGCTATGGCACGTTTGTACTCGGCAACCTCGCTGGTCCGTCGCTCGGGCGCTACGCCCGCGCCGGCGGCGTGCTCGATACAGTCGTCGACGACACGCGCTTCCTCCCGATTGCCGACGATATGGTCCCCTGCGTCAACTCGTTCAGTGCCGACACGCCGGTGGCGACTGCTGCTGGCACCGTGTCGATCGCGAACATCCGCATTGGCGATGTGGTGCGCGGCTACGACGAAACGACAAGCACCACCGGACTCTTCACCGTCACCGCCGTCATCTCCCACACCGACCCGCTCGTCCTCGATCTGACCCTTGACGATGAAACGCTTACCACCACGCCCGAGCATCCATTCTATGCCATGCTTCGCGGCTGGACCCACGCCGCCGATCTCCGGCTCGGCGACTCGGTGCGCCGACTGGACGGCACATACGGGCGTGTGAACAACACGGCGATTGTGACCGAACCGCGAGTGATGTACAATCTCACCGTCGCCACCGCCCATACCTTCTTCGTTGGGGAAGAAGCGTGGCTGGTGCATAATGCCAACTGCAATGCGCTGCGCCTTGGTAAAGAGGTCGAAGCATCGGCATTAGGCTTAAAGTTGGCCCAAACAGCTGACAATATTTTAGCTACTAGAATACCTCGTAATATGAGGAAGAGCGTTACCATAGCTGTTTCGGAGGTTGATGGTGAGCAAGTCATTGCCATCAATAGCGGTGTCGATCCGCAAGTCGTTCAACATCTGAGAAGTTTAGGTATTGATCCAATCTATGAGCCAAGCCTAGGTTCCGCAAAAGAAGGTCACGCCGAGCGTGTATTATATAGAAAGTACGATACATCTGTGAAATCGATAGGAATTTCCCACTGGCGTGGCCCCTGTCAAAATGGGGAGGGGAATTGTCGTACTTTCTTTGAGAGTGTGGATGTTGAGCTTACGTGGACAGGAATATTCAAATGATCACACCTTATCAGGTGTTTCTTCATCATCTCTTGTTTTACGGTAGTAAAGAGTTCACTCCTTCTGAGGGATTACAGGTTGTAACGTGGCGCACTCTTGTTGATCAAGTGCAACAGAATGTTTATGGCGATATTTCTGCCGATCTCTTCGCATATCTGAGTTATCCCGATGAAGATGTTCAGGAAAAAGCGCTTGTTGTACTTAATGCCGTATATCCCGAAAAAGCTGTGCCATACATTCTTGTACGACTACAAGACGAATCTTGGCAGTTTAGTTTATGTTATTGGATAGCGCGGTATGGTAGCTCAACGTTGGTGGTGCCAGCGATTGGCCAGCTTCTTAATCATGCAAATGACCCTGACACTCAGTACATGGCCGTGGCCGCGCTCACAACGATTGGGAGTGCTGAGGTAGTGCCTTACTTGGAATACGCAGTCGCCGAGCTCGATGGTGTCGACCACGATGGACATAGCATCAAGGATCTCGCGGCGGAAGCCTTGCTCGCACTGCGGGATACCACGCCGCAACCATCAACGGCCGACGCGCCGTGAACGCCGCGCATCAATGTGCAGCACCGAATCTGAACATTCCCTACTGAACCTCCCATAGCGCCCGCGCTCGTTTCAAGCCTCCGCCTACGGCTCTGCCAACCCCGTGTCCAACACCGATCCGACGGGGATGTACGCTGGGACCGCACCTGCACGGTGGGCACCGGCGCGGCGGGCGACTGCACCGCTGCCGACTATGCGTATTGGTGGGGCTCGGACAATGGCTGGGGCAACGACGCACAGCCAGGGCGGTTCCAGCGCTTCGTCAACGCGCTGCCCCAGGCGACCTGGAATGCCACCGGTGGACAGCTCGTCGGGCTGGCGGCACTGAGTGTGGCGTTCTTCCAAAACCCGGACGAGGTCACGCTCGCGGTCGGGCAGGGCATCCTCGACTCGCCAAGCGCCCTGACCCGCCAGGCCATCGCGGTGCTCTGCGGCGACCCCGACGCGCTCGCTGGCTTCGTGACGGGCTATGGTACCTTCGTGTTCGGCGGCCTTGCCGCGCCGACGCTTGGGCAGTACGCCCGCGCCGGCGGCGTGCTCGATGATTTCCCGCGGCCGGGCGCTATCAACTGGTACGCCAAGGAACCGGGGCAGATGCTCATCCCCCGAACCGACGCACTTGCCCGTGTAATGGCCAGGACTGCGGGAGGAGCTCATGCCTCGCTACGCAAAGTTCGGTCTAATATAGACCTAGCAGAGTCAACAGTAGCGGCTGGTATCAAGAACGGGAACGTGACGTTGTCAGTCTTTCACAGAACAGCGGAGGGCACCAGAGAAGCTGTAATTGCCTTACGAGCAAAGGGGTGGAATGTGTTGGACGCTCCTGAAAGTCATGGTGTTGAGTATCACGCTGAACGCCAACTTATCAATGCTGGTTTCAAGGCAGGGCGAGCGCATCTTCAATAATTTATATCGCAGGTGATTGAATAGTATCACGTGTGTTTGTTGCGAAATATCGTGTATCTCATCTTTGACAGACAG
>JAYUUK010000201.1:0-4517 GCA_043754595.1 Roseiflexaceae bacterium
CAATCATCGCCATCGCATCGCCCCGGACGGGCGAAGCAAGCGCCGGCATAGATCGCCGACCGAGATCGATCGCGCGCACGCTTCGCCCCTCCGAACGCCTCGCCCGCGCTACTTGCGCCGACCGCCGCCGCGCACGATCCCGCTGCGGAACGCTAGCCCGATCGCGAAGGCGACGACGATCAAAATGATGACACCCTCTTGCAGCCCGATGGTCATAGAGGCTCCTTACTGTAGGCCCGTCACTAGCCCGGCATATTTCTCGGTCAGCACCCGCGCCTGCTCATCGTTGCTGCCCTCGGCGATGATGTGGAAGAATGGCCCGTCCTGATCGGGCAGAATAAGCACCCACTCGTCGCCGAGATCGATCTTGATGCCATCCACCTGCTCGACTCGCCGGTCGTGGTACTGCTGGTTGAGGATCCGCATCACCTTACCCTTGTACTCCCAGCGGCACGGCACTCGCGTCTGGCTGATCGAGTATTTCGGCAGGTCGCGGACGGTCTCGGAGAGCCGCTTGCCGTGCAGGCTGAGCAGCTCCATAATCTTAACGATCGCGAACAGCCCATCGGCCACCGGGTAGAACGCCGGAAAGATATAGCTCCCCTGCCCGTCGCCGAGCAGCAGCATATCGCGCTGCGCCGCCGCCGTCTGCATCAGCGCCGCCAGCGTTGCCCTGGTGCGCACGATGGTGCCGCCGTAGCGCGATGCAATCTCCTCAAAGGCTCGCGGCGCAGTCACCGGGACGGCCACCGCGCCGCCGCTGTTGACAGCCATGGTCAGCGCGGTCAGCGCCGCCAGCGACTGCATGCCGGTCAGCTGCCGCCCGGTGTCGTCCACCAGCCACAGCCGCTCGCCGCCGCTGTCGATCCGCACGCCCATCGAAGCCCGCAGCACCGGCGTGATCCGTGAGAGCCGATCCAGCCCCTCCTCAAGCTGCTGCGTGGTCTGGACCAGCCGGGTGTCGTCTAGGTTGGCGTTGAGCTCGACGCGGTCGACCTCCAGCCGGCGCAGGATCGTCGGCAGCACCGACGAGGCGTTGGCGTTGGCGTAGTCCACTACCAGGTTGAAGTTGCGCGCGATCAGCTTGAGCGCGTCAGGGCGCAGCGCCTTGAAGAATGCCTCAATGTAGGTGGCGTCTAGGTTCTCGGCCTCGGTGATCCGGCCGATCTCATCGAGGTAGACGCGGCGGTAGTCCTCGCGGAAGAACACACCCTCGATCTTACGCTCGGTAGCGCTGTCGATATCCAGCCCGTTGGCGTCGAAGAACTTGATATCGACCACCCGGTTATCGGCAGGCGAGAGCCTGACGTGGACGCCGCCGGCATAGCCCCCGGCACGTGTTAGGTAGCGCGCCACCGGGATCGGCACGCTTTCCAGGTCGGTCACGTGGACCCCGGCCGACGGCAGCCCGGCCACCATGGCGCGCTTGAGCATCCGCGGCGTGTAGTGGGCGTCGCGGTTGATCGTCACGTTCGCCCCGCGCGCCAGCGTCGCGCCGAACGCCGCACCGAGCTTGGCGCAGAACTCGGGCGTCAGATCGATGTTGACCAGGCCGGAGATCCCACTGCGGCCAAACAGTACCCGCCGGCCCTGCGAGCCCCAGATGATCGAAGACGAGATCGTCGCGCCCTCGTCCACCTCTTTGGATGGCCAGATCTTGACGTTGGCGCCGATCACGGCCCCCGAGTTGATGATCGTCGAGTCGCCGACGACCGTGCCCTCGAACAGGACGGCCCGGCTCTTGATGTTGCACTGCCGCAGCACAATCGCGCCGCGTAGCTCGGCCCGCTCGCCGATGTACGAGTTGCGCCACAGGATCGAGCGGTCGATCGTGGCGCGCGAGTCGATGATCGTGTAGTCGCGGATGGCCGTCGGCCCGTGAATGATGGCTCCGCTCTTGATCTTGGCGCCGTGGCCCAGGAATACCGGCCCGTGTAGCTGCGCGTCCGGGGCGATGTCGGCGTCGCCGTCCAGCCAGACCTCATCGTAGGCGCGGTGGCCAACGCGGGGCAGCGCGACTTTGCCGGACATATAATCGCGGCTGGCGCGCATATACTCCTCGATCGTGCCGACGTCGGTCCAGTAGCCCTCGGCGATGTAGCCGTACAGCCCGGCCTCGCCGCGCAGCAGCCGGGGAAACACATCCTTCGACCAATCGGTCGGCTTGCCCTTCTCGATGAAGTGGAAGATCTCAGGGTCGAGGACGTAGATGCCGGTGTTGACGGTGTCTGAGATCACCTCACCCCAGCTCGGCTTCTCCAAAAACTGCCGCACGTGGTTGTCTTCATCGATGGTGATCACGCCGAAGTCCAGCGGGTTGGGGACGCGGGTAAGCGTGATAGTGGCCGCCCCGCCGTGACCGGTGTGAAAGGCAACGATTTTGGTCAGGTCGAAGTCGGTCAGCGCGTCGCCGGAGATCACCAGGAACGGCTCTTTGAGCAGGTGCTCGGCATTTTTGACCGAGCCCGCCGTGCCGAGCGGGTGCTCCTCAAGCGAGTATTCAATGTGGACGCCGAACGCGCTCCCGTCGCCAAAGTGATCCTGGATCAGGTTGGCGAGGTACTGCACCGTCACCACAATCTCGGTGATGCCGTGTATTTTGAGCAGCTCGATAATATGGGCCATCACCTGCCGGTCCACAATCGGAACCATCGGCTTTGGCCGGTTGAGCGTGAGCGGGCGCAGCCGGGAGCCTTCGCCGCCCGCCATGACCACAGCTTTCATACGCATCCTCGTGATTGGGTAGTATCTGATGTCAGTATAGCACCGATCATCCGGCTCTGGCGGCTTCACAGAACCAACCGGAGTACGATATACTGACTCGCTATGAGCGGCAGCATGCATTCTGGCAATCCAACCTTTGGCGCGCTGCTGCGCGGCGCGCGGCGCAGGGCGCGGCTGACGCAGGCCGAGCTGGGGATCGCCGTTGGCTACAGCGATGCGCAGATCTGCCGGCTTGAGAGCGGCCGCCGCGCCCCGGATCTGGTGGCGCTGGTGGCGCTGTTCTTCCCGGCGCTCGACCTTGAGCCGGCATCGGCGGCGGCGCAGCTGCTGCTGGCGGCGGCGAGCGCGGCGCGCACCACTGGCGCGGCGCGCGCCCCGCCAGGCATCCCCATCCGGCTAGACCCGACGCTCTTTGGGCGCGGCCGCGAGCGGGTCGCTGTCGCCGATCTGCTCGGCGGCGGTGCGCGGCTGGTCACGCTGCTCGGCCCGCCAGGCATCGGCAAGACGCGGCTGGCGCTGCAGGTCAGCGCCGATCTCGCGGCGCGCTACGCCGAAGGCGCAGCCTTCGTCGATCTGTCGGCGCTCGACGATGCGGCGCGCGTCCCCGATGCCATCGCCAGCGCGCTCGACATCAGCCAGGAGTCGTTCCCCGACGCAGCCGCCGCGCTGCGCCAGGCCCTTGGCGATCGGCGGCTGTTACTGGTGCTCGATAACTTCGAGCAGGTGATCGATGCCGCGCCGGCGCTGCGCGCGCTGCTGGCCGCCGCTCCAGGGCTCGCGCTGCTGGTCACCAGCCGGCTGGCGCTGCGGCTCGCGGCCGAGCATATCGTGGCGGTGCCGCCGCTTGAGGTGCCCGATCTGACGCGCCTGCCCGACCTCGACGCCCTGGCGCGAATTGAATCGGTGGCGCTGCTGCTCGATCGGCTGCGGGCGGCCGGCGCGCCAGTGGGCGTGACGGCCGACAACGCGCTGACGCTGGCGGCCATCTGCGCGCGCGCAGATGGCGTGCCGCTGGCGATCGAGCTGATCGCGGCCCGTGGCCGGCTGCTCGCGCCCCACGAGCTGCTGGCCGAGGTGGCGCAGCAGTTCGCCACGCTGCGCCGCAGCGGGCGCGATGTCCCGGCCCGCCACGCCAGCCTGACGGCGGCGATCGACTGGAGCTATGCCAGGCTCACGCCGCCGGCGCAGACGCTATTCGCGCGGCTGAGCCTGTTCGCCGGCAGCTTCGCCGCAGACGATGCGGCGGCGATCTGCGATCTCGAGCGCGATGGGCGTGCGGCGTCGCTGGACGCGCTCGATCTCTTGCTGAACCACAGCCTCATCCAGCGCGGCGAGGATGCCGGCGGTGCGCGCCTCACGATGCTGGCCATGGTGCGCGCCGCCGCCGAGCAGCGGCGGCAGGGGCTCGGCGAGGACCAGCGGCTGTACGGCGGCGCGCTCGATTACTTCGGCGATCTGGCGGCGCGCGCCGCCGCCGCGCTGAGCAGCGGGTTCGAGCAGGCGGCCTGGGTGGCGCGGCTGGAGGCCAGCCACGAGACGATGCGCGCCGCGCTCAGCTGGGCGCAGCGCAGCGGCGATGGGCGCGGGCTGCGGCTGGCAGGCGAGCTCGGCCGCTTCTGGTATCACCGCGGCTATCTGCACGAGGGCCGCGCCTGGCTGGAGAGTTTCCTCGATCTGCCGGATGGACGGCTCACCCCGGTGTCGGCCGCCGTGCGCGCCCGCGCGCTGGATAACGCCGGGCTGCTGACCTGGCGGCAGGGCGAGTACGCGCTGGCAGACGAGCGCTATGCCGC
>JAYUUK010000202.1:0-4517 GCA_043754595.1 Roseiflexaceae bacterium
ACCTTGCGCGCAGATCTGCTGGTTGGCACGCAGCGAGCGGCCGAGGCCGAGGCGAATTACCGCGCGGCGCTGCAATTAGTGATCTCGCCGACGCTGCGCGCGCCACTCGTCGCACGATTAGCGGAGAGCCTGGTGCAGCGTGGTCAGGCCAAAGAGGCAGTGACTGTCTGTGTCGCAGCGCGAGAGTCGCTCGGCGCAGCCCATCCGCTGCTGCTCGCGCAGCTTTTTATTGCCGAAAGCCACGCCCAGCTTATACTGGCAAACTATGATGCAGCGCTGCACACCGCTGGGCAGGCACTGGCACAGGTTGTGCCGATCGAGCACGCTGCGCCGCAGGCCACCGCTGAAATCCGCGCGCTGGCCTACAAAATGACGGCAGCGGTGTTCCACAATCGGCAGCAGTTTGAACAAGCGGCGTTTGCGCTCGAGCACAGCGTGATCGCAGCCCGCCAGGGCGATCTCAAACATTTGATCCATCTCGCTCAGATCGAGCAGGTCCGCGTGTATTTTGCGCTGGGCGATCTTGAATCGGCGATCGCTGTCTCGCAGGCGACCATCCCACCGCTCCAAGTGGCGCATGATAGCTATGCGCTTGAGCAACTCCTCGGCTTCACCGGTCTCAGCTACCTAATGCACGGCGATCTGGCGATTGCGCTGGAGGTGACCGAGCAGGCGAGCACCATCGCTGAGGCGATTGGCGATACTGACGGCCTGACCGACTCGCGGCTGCGGCGTGCGCGTATTCTGATTGCTCACGGCCGAATTCAGGAGGCACACGCCCTGGTCGAGCGTCTGCTTGCCGCGCCAGACATCGTAAGCAAACGTCAGCTCTACGGCTATGTGTTCGACCGGCTCGCAATGATCCAGCTGCTACGTGGCGATGCAGCCACAGCGCTCACGACATTTGAGCACGCGCTGGTATTATCTGGCGAAACGTCCGACAGAAAGCTGCGCGCTGATCTGCACAATCACCGAGCGCTCGCGCTGCTCGTGATCGGCGATGATGCGGCGGCGGCGCGTACGCTCGCCATACCATCAGCGGTGCGGCTCCCAACCTCAACCATACTGACTCACCGACTGATCGATGCGATGCTGGTGTTCGCGCGAGGTGATGACCCACGCACCATCGCCACTGCCATCGCCGCTGATGCCGATGCAACCACACACTATCTATTCAGCCGCGCCGCACACCGGCTGATTGCGGCAGCCAATGCGCCGCCACAGCGCGCCGCGTTTCCGCAGCTGCACTGGGTTGAAACGCCGTTATCGCTCGCTGGTCAACTATTCCCACCTCGCTGAGCGCTCATTCGCTGCCCGCCCGCCATCGCCCCGGACGGGCGAAGCAAGCGCACATGGATGGCCCACATGGAATTGATCGTGCGCGCTTCGCCCCTCCGATTCACCGCGCCATCGCCCGCCCCCAGCTACCGCATCGACTGAGATGAATGCAAAAACGGGCGGGGCAACGTGTGTCGCCCCGCCCGTTTTGTGCTGAGATGGGAAGCTAGAAATCCATCCCGCCGCCCATGCCGCCGCCGCCGCCAGGCATCGGCGAGCCCTTCTCCTCGGGCAAGTCGGTGATCAGGGCCTCGGTGGTCAGCAGCAGGCCAGCGATCGAGACCGCGTTCTGCACCGCCGAGCGAGTGACCTTGACCGGGTCCATCACACCCTGCGCGATCGTCGAGCCGTACTCGCCGGTCAGCACGTTGTAGCCGATGGTATTATCGCCCGTTTCCTTCTGCATCCGGCGCACGGTATCGATGATCACCGCGCCATCCTCGCCGGCGTTGCGGGCCAGCGTGCGCATCGGCTCTTCGAGCGCGCGGCGCAGGATGTTCACGCCGTAGCGCTCATCATCGTTGGCAACGACCACATTGTTGAGCGATGGGATGACGTTGAGCAGCGCCACGCCGCCGCCGGGGACGATGCCCTCCTCGACCGCCGCGCGGGCGGTGGAGAGCGCATCCTCGACGCGGTGCTTCTTCTCTTTGAGCTCGGGCTCCGTCGCGCCGCCGACCTTGAGCACCGCCACACCGCCGGCCAGCTTGGCCAGCCGCTCCTGCAGCTTCTCGCGGTCGAAGTCGCTGGTCGTCACCTCGATCTGCACCCGGATCTGCTCGATCCGCGCCTTGATCGCCTTCTCGTTGCCGCGGCCCTCGATGAAGGTGGTGTTGTCCTTATCGGCGACCACGCGCCGCGAGCGACCGAGATCCTCAAGCGTCGCGCTGTCAAGCTTGCGGCCGATCTCCTCGGAGATCAGCGTGCCGCCTGTCAGGATCGCGATGTCCTGCAGCATCGCCTTGCGCCGATCGCCGAAGCCGGGGGCCTTGATGCCCAGCACATTGACTGTACCACGCAGCTTGTTGACCACCAGCGTGGCGAGCGCCTCGCCGTCGATGTCTTCGGCCACGATCACCAGGTTCTTGGTGACCTGCAGCGTCTTTTCGAGCACCGGCAGGATATCCTGGATGCTAGAGATCTTTTTATCGGTGATCAGGATGTACGGCTCTTCGAGCTCGGCCTCCATGCGCTCCGAGTTGGTCACGAAGTAGGCCGAGATGTAGCCGCGGTCGATCTGCATGCCCTCGGTGTACTCCTTCTCGAAGGCGATACCCTTGGACTCCTCGACCGTGATCACGCCATCTTTACCGACCTTCTCCATCACCTCGGCGATCAGCTCGCCGATCTCAGCATCGGCCGCCGAGATGGTGGCGACGTGGGCGATGTCGCCGCGGTCACGCACCGGCTTGGCCAGATCCTTCAGGCCGGCCAGCAGCGCCTCGGCGCCTTTGTCCAGCCCGCGCTTGATCAGCATCGGGTTGGCACCGGCGGCCACAACCTTCAGGCCCTCGTTGACGATCGCCTGGGCCAGCACCGTCGCCGTCGTGGTGCCGTCGCCGGCTACATCGTTGGTCTTGGTGGCAACTTCGACGAGCAGGCGCGCGCCCATGTTCTCGAACGGGTCCTTCAGCTCGATCTCCTTGGCGACCGTCACACCATCGTGGGTGACCGTCGGGGCGCCGAACTTCTTATCGATGGCGACGTTGCGCCCGCGCGGCCCGAGCGTCGTCTTGACGGCGTCGGCCACGGTGTCCACGCCACGCTTGAGCGCGCGGCGGGCCTCTTCGTTAAATATAATCTGCTTAGCCATTGGAGGGACAGCTCCTTACAATTAGCCCTGGATGATACCCAGGATGTCTTTCTCGTTCAGGATCAGGTACTCGACGTCGTCGACCTTGTACTCGGTGCCGCCGTACTTGGCGAACAGCACCTTGTCCCCAACCGAGACGTTCATCGGGATCAGCTTGCCATCGTCATCGCGGCGGCCTTCGCCGATCGCCAGCACGGTGCCCTCCATCGGGCGCTCTTTGCTCGCGGTGTCTGGCAGGAAAATCCCGCCCTTGGTCTTCTCTTCGCGGTCCACCGGCTTGACCACGACGCGGTCAGCCAGGGGACGGATGCGGAAGTCATTGCCCATCTCAGCAATCTCCTCAGTTTGAATTGCTCGTTGTGCCATTAGCACTCATAGCGTGTGAGTGCTAACCGAATCCTATTCTAGCGAAGGATGGGGTGTTTGTCAAGTAAGTTTTAGCACTCAGTGGAGTTGAGTGCTAGCGCATCACGCGACGCTCGCCAGTGCCAGGGCCACCGCCTGGGTCTGCGCCAGCGCAGCGCCGCGGGCCCACGCCCGCTGCCAGGCGTCGTCGCTCGCCGCGCTGCGCGCCGATGCGACAATCTGCTCGTAGAGCGGGCGGTCGGCCAGGGCGATCGGGGCACCGTGCATCTGCCTGATGCCCTCGGCTGCGGCCAGCAGCTGCGCCGCCACCAGCGGCTGCGCCCGACCGCAGCCGCCGGCCAGTGCGGCGAGCGCATCGGCGACGCCGGCTGCGTACCCGATGCCGCTGGCGACCAGTAGCCCCTGGCGCGCGTGCTGCCGCGCCGCAGCGCCATCGCCGCACAGCAGCGCGGCGAAGCTGTGGCGTAGGTGGACCATCGCGATGCCCTGCTGGTCGGCGACGCGCTCGAACAGCGCCAGCGACTCATCGAGGTAGCGCAGCGCCAGCGCCGGCTCGCGGCGGTCGGCGGCCAGATCGCCCAGATTGAGCAGAGCGGTCGCCATATTCCACGCGTCGGCCAGCGCGCGCGCCAGCTCCAGGCTGCGGCCGAAGGCGCGCTCGGCCAGCGCGAGGTCGCCGCGGTCGCGGGCCACCGCGCCCATGCCCAGCCCGATCAGCGCCTGCCCCGAGCGGTCGTCGAGCTCATCGTACAGCTCGCTACACTCGGCGTAGCGCGCCAGCGCCGTATCGTGGTCGTTCAGCTGGCAGGCCAGATTGCCGAGGTTGTGCAGCGCCGCTGCGATGCCCTGCTGGTCGGCGGCGGCGCGGTAGTGCTCTAGGCTCTGCTCCAGCAGCCCGCGCGACCGCGCCATGTCGCTCCGGTCGCCGGCGATCAACCCCATGCGCAGCAGCACGCGCCCCGTGCCCACCGCATCGCTGCTAGCGCGGTAGATCGGGAGC
>JAYUUK010000203.1:0-13764 GCA_043754595.1 Roseiflexaceae bacterium
CGGCCTCGGCTTTTTGTCGGTCGGCAAATACTTTTTAATCAACAACGGCCCGTACTTCAGCGATTTCGACATTCCACGCACCGTGGCGATGACCCCCGATACGATCAATGTCTTCTTCTACCCCGGCGCTGCGCGGCCTCGAATCTGCCGCCGTGGGGCGCAGTTCGACCCGATCATCCCCGCGATTTTGCTGCTCACCCACTTCCTCCCCGATGGCCCGCCGCTCGCCCAGCACAACAGCCTGGCAGCGCTGACCCTCGGTGGCAATGGCATCTGGGGCGATCTCCTTGCGCTCAGCGAAGCCGACATCGCGCCGCTCGCGGACGGGCTGGCATCGTATAAACAGGTGGCGCGGGCCGCAACCAGGGCGTACCCACGCGCCCACGGGTTTATTGGTGCCAGCCCGGAGATCCACGAGAAGATCGCCCTGACCGCTGATGAAGGGCTAGTGGCATTTTTTACAGTCGCCGCCTGCACGCTCACGCATGTCACGCAGCCGCTCCGGCGCGCGGCGCGCTGCACCGTCAATGGAGCCGATAGCTGGGAGACACTGGCCGACGGGCGGCTGAAGGTGACCGTGCAGCTTGCGCACAACGATGCTCGCGTCGTGTTTATTCGCAGCGGCAGCTAGGGTGCGGGGCGCAGCCTGCTGCGCCCCTACGGTCTATCTGTAAAGCCTCACACTGTCAGCAGCGCGGTGAACGAGAGCGGCGGCAGCGCGATCGTCGCCTCGCCGCCCTCGATCGTCGGCGCGTCGATCGGGCGCGTCCTGACCGCGTCAGGGTGCTCGTAGCTGTTGGCGAGCTTCACGTCGCTGCCAGCAAGCTGCCACGCCGCCCCAAACGCCGCCGGCGCAGCGCCCGTCCAGCGAATCGTCGTGTCGAGCGTCTCGGTCTGCGAGCGGTTGACGATGAAGATCGCCCCCGTGCCGCGCTCCGCGTCGTAGCTCGCCGAGACATCGAGCAGCGGCACGCTGCCGTACTTAGCGGTCTGGTGCTCGGGGGCGGTGACGAGCGCATCGAGCGCGACGCCGCTTGCGTGCTGGCTGAATAGCATCAGCGGGTAGAAGATCGACTGCTTCAGCAGCGCGTCGCGGGTGGTCAGGATCGGCGCGATCACGTTGACGATCTGCGCGATGCATGCGATCTTGAGCACATCGCAGCGGCGCAGAAACACGCTGAGCCACTGCGCTACCACCAGCGCGTCCTCCAGGTTGTATACCTCTTCGATCAGGTGCGGTGCCTCGGCCCAGCCGCCCTGCATCTGCCGCGCCTTGTACCAAACATTCCACTCGTCCCACGAAAGAAACACATCGCGCTTGGAGCGTTTTTTGGCCTTGACGTAGCGCACGGTGGCGGCCAGGGTGTCTACATAGTCCTCGAAAGCGCACGCCGATGCCAGGTAGCTCGCAGCGTCGTTTTCGTGGTTTGTGGCGTAGTAGTGCAGCGAGAGATAGTCCACATCGTCGTAGCAGTGCTCGAGCACCGTCCGATCCCACTCTGGGTAGGTCGGCATGCTGATGCTGGATGATCCACACAAGATGAGTTTGATGCTGTCGTCGTGCCAGCGCATGATCTTGGCCGCCTCGTGCGCCTTGCGACCGTAGTCGTCTGCGCTGAGATGCCCGATCTGCCACGGGCCGTCCATCTCGTTGCCGAGGCACCAGAGCTTGACTCCGAACGGCTCGGGGCTGCCGTTGGCGGCGCGCATGTCGGCGTAGTGGGTGCCCACCGGCGCGTTACAGTACTCGACATAATCGCCGGCGTCGGCGATGCTGGCGGTGCCGAAGTTGAGCCCGAGCATGGGCTCGGTGCCGACCGCCTTGCAGAACTCCATGAACTCGTGGGTGCCGAACTGGTTGGTCTCGGTGGACTGCCAGGCCAGCTCGCGGCGGCGCGGGCGCTGGCTTTTTGGGCCGATACCATCGCGCCAGTTGTAGCCGCTGACGAAGTTGCCGCCAGGGTAGCGCATGCTGCGGAAGTTGAGCTCGCGCAGCGCCGCCAGGACGTCGGTTCGCAGCCCGCGCACGTCGGCGTGGGGCGATGACGGGTCGTAGATTCCCTCGTAGATGCAGCGCCCCATATGCTCGGCGAACCCGCTGAAGAGCAGCGGCGAGATCTCCCCGACCGTGCGCTCGTAGTCGAGCGCGATCCGTGTATTTGACATAACGTTCCTTTTGCCGCCGCATGCGCAGCGAAACTGATCGCATCGACCCACGCCGCTAATACCTCGCGCGCTTCGCCCCTACGCCATCGCCCGCGCATTCCACGCCCGTACGGGCGAAGCAAGCGCACAGGGATTGCTGACACAGGATCGATCCCGCGCGCTTCGCCCCTACGCCATCGCTACGCCATCGCCCGCGCGCTTCGCCCCTCCATCGTCTATGATACAATCAAACCACCGAACCCTTGATCGGCTCCATGATCGAAACCCTATGCTCATTTCTATCGATACCCCGCTTGACATGCATCTGCATCTGCGCGATGGCCGAATGCTCGAAGTCGTCGCGCCGTTGAGCGCGGCCGACTTCGCCGGGGCGGTGATCATGCCCAACCTGGTGCCGCCGGTGGACAGCCTGGAGCGGCTGCTGGCCTACCGCGCGGCGATCGATGCGGCCTGCGCCAGCCTCATCTTCGCGCCCTTCATGACGCTGTTCTTCCGCAGCTACACCCGCGCCGAGCTTGAGCAAGCGCGGCCGCATATCATCGGTATCAAGCTCTACCCGGCCGGCGTCACCACCAACAGCGAGCTCGGCGTGCGCAACCTGGACGAAGCGGCCGAGACGCTGGGGCTGATGGAGCAGCTCGGCATCCCGCTGCTGGTCCACGGCGAGAGCCACGGCTTTGTGCTGGACCGCGAGCGCGAGTTTTTGCCGGTCTACGCCGAGCTGGCACGCCGCCACCCGCGCCTGACGATCGTGATGGAGCATATCACCACCGCCGGCGCGGTGGCGCTGCTCGATGACCATCCCAACCTGCACGCCACGGTGACGCTGCACCACCTGGAGATCACGCTGGACGACGTGGCCGGCGGCATGCTGCGGCCACATCTGTTCTGCAAGCCGATCGCCAAGCGCCCTGAGGACCGCGACGCGCTGCTGGCGGCGGCGCTGGCCGCCCACCCCAAGCTGATGTTCGGCAGCGACTCGGCGCCGCACCCGCTGCACGCCAAGGAGGCGGCAGGGTGCGCCGCCGGGGTCTTCACCGCGCCGGTGATCCTGCCGTTGCTCGCCGCGCTGTTCGAGCGCCACGGCGCGCTGGACAACCTCCAGGCGTTCGTCTCGGATACGGCGCGGCGGGTCTACGGCATCGCGCCGCCGCGCAAAATCGTCGCGCTGGAGCGCGAGCCATGGCGCGTGCCTGAGCGCTACGGCGATGTGGTGCCGTACCGGGCGGGCGAGGAGCTGTCGTGGCGGGTGATGCGTGAAGGGATGAAGGGATGAAGCGATGAAGGGATGAGGGGATAAAGAGGCGACGCCCCGCGCCTGTCATGCTGAGCGGCGTGGCAGGAACGCCCGACGGCCACCGACTGTTGCCGCGAAGCATCTGTACCGGCACGGCGCTGCGGTATGAGCTAATCGGGAGACCGGGTGGCTGTGTGACGACGTAACGCGCGATCATCCCCTCATCCTCTCATCCGTTCACGGGACCTCCGGCAGTGGCGTGACCGAGATGATGCGGATCTCTTTGCTGCCGACGGCCATCGAGTCGCAGCGGGGGAGCTTGAGGTTAGATGCCGCCGCGCGCCAGTAGTCGGCGTGGCGCGGGTTTGGCTGGCTCGCCACCGAGACATCGATGGCCTGGGGGTAGCCGAGTTGGGGGTGGTATATCGCTGTGACGGTCAGCACATCGTCGCAGGCGCAGCGCTGCGCGATGCACGGGGTGGAGACCGTGTCGTTGCGCCGAATCAGCGCGAACAGATCGGTGACGCTGCGCGGCGGCGGCTCGCAGCGGTTGGATGCTACGTCGACTACGCGCTCGCGGCGCACCTCGATCACCTGGGTGCAGCCTTTGTCGGTCAGCGTCAGCTGGTAATGGCCAAAACCGCGCTGCGTCCAGCGGGCCTCGGCGCTCGCCCGCTCCTCCGAGGCCGCCCGCTCCCCGCCGCCCTGCCAGCGCCAGATGCCCAACACCACGATGATCAGCAGCGCGCCCGCGCCCACCGCCGCCAACACTACTCGCCGCGTACGTTTTCGCATGATGCCACCTCGTTTGCATCACACTAGCGCAGCGGGTGGCCGTGTGGATGTCTCAGCTCTGGTCGTCGGCGATATCCGCGAGCGAGACGGCGCTGACCGGGTGCCAGTCCACCACCTCGACGATCAGCTCGACGGTCTTATACCGCTTGTGCGTCGCCTCGTCGTAGCGATAGCGGACGCATACCAGCTGATCGCCATACTGCGCCAGCAGCTTCTTGGTGCCGCGCTGACCGGGGCGGAGTTTGAGTCGTGTTCGCAACGTAGCTCTCTCAACTAAACGCCCGCTTCGCGGCGGGCGACGATTCTTCTGTGAACTCTATAACGGTAGATGCAGACGCGGCGATGCGACGGGGGGCGGAGATGTCGATTTTGTTACTTGAGAGTCTATGGTATAGTTGATCGTACAGCGTTGTAGTGACCCGAGCGGTCGAGGAGGTCCGTGTGCGAGTCGTCGCCATGATTCTGGCTGGCGGGGAGGGAACGCGCCTCAGCGTCCTCTCCGAAAAGCGCGCCAAGCCGTCGGTTCCCTTCGCCGGAAAGTTCCGCATTCTCGATTTTACGCTCTCCAACTGTGTTAACTCGGGCATCTTCGATGTGGCGGTGCTGACGCAGTACCGGCCGCACTCGCTCAACGCGCACATCGGCAACGGCAAGCCGTGGGATCTCGATCGAACGTCAGGCGGGGTGCAGCTGCTGCAGCCGTACCAGGGCAGGCGCGACGAGAGCTGGTACAAGGGCACCGCCGATGCGATCTACCAAAACCTCAACTATATCCGCGAGCGTCGCGCCGACATCGTGATGCTGCTCTCCGGCGACCACATCTACAAGATGGACTACGCCGCGATGATCGATTTCCACGAGCGTAACCACGCCGATATGACCGTGGCGGTGATGAATGTGCCGTTGGACGAGACCGACCGCTTCGGCATCATGACCGTCGACGAGCGGCAGCGGATCGTCGAGTTCACCGAGAAGCCAAAGGCGCGCGATAAGGGCACGCTGGCGAGCATGGGCATCTACATCTTCAACGCCGAGATGCTGGTCAAGCGGCTCTCAGATGGCGGCGAGGGCAACCCACGGATCGATTTCGGCAAGCACGTGATCCCGGCGATGGTGCGCGAGGACGCGGTGTTTGCCTACCCGTTCGATGGCTACTGGGTGGATGTCGGCACGATCCAATCGTACTGGGAGACCAGCATGGATCTGCTCAACCCCAGCAATACGCTTAACCTCTACGACCCGACGTGGGTCATCCACACCCGCTCGGAGGAGCGCCCGCCGTCTAAGATCGGGCCGCAGGCGCGGATCGCGCAGAGCATGATCTCAAACGGCTGCAATGTCCGTGGCACCGTCGAGCGCTCGGTGCTCTCGCCGGGCGTCTACGTCTCGCCAGGCGCGATCGTGCGCGACAGCGTGGTGATGAACGATACCTGGATCGGGCCGGGCGCGGTGCTGGATCGCGTGATCGTCGATAAAAACGTGGTGGTCGGGGCCGGGGTGCGGCTCGGCGTCGGCGACGACCTGGCCACGCCGAACAAGAAGGAGCCGGAGAAGCTCAACACCGGCGTGACGGTGGTCGGTAAAGGGGCGCATATCCCGGCGGGGGCGACGATCGGGCGCAACGTGGTGATCAATGCTGACCGCGACGAGGACCAGTTCCCCGCTGGCGCGATCGAGTCGGGCGAGACGATTTAGCACAGCGGTCGCGCGCCGCTATTTGCAAAGAGGCAGCAATGCTCCGTACCCTTGCGCTCATCTTGGCCGGCGGCGAGAGCACGGCGCTCAGCGTGCTCACCGCCGAGCGCTCCGAGGCGGCCGTGCCGTTCGCCGGGAAGTTCCGGATTATCGATTTTACGCTCTCCAACTGCGTCAACTCGGGCATCACCAACGTCGGCGTGCTGACGCAGTACCGGCCGCGCTCGCTCCACGAGCATATCGGCGTCGGCAAGCCGTGGGATCTGGACCGCAGGATCGGCGGGGTGCGGGTGCTCCACCCGTACCTGACGAGCGAGGGCGGCGACTGGCAGCGCGGCAACGCCGATGCGCTGCGGGCCAACATGGACTTCATCGCCGAGCAGTCGGGCGATGCGGTGCTGGTGCTGGCGGGCGACCACGTTTACAAGATGGACTACCGGCCGCTCTTGCAGCTCCACGAGGAGCGCGCCGCCGACTGCACGCTGGCGGTCCACTCGGTCAGCCCGCACGAGGCCTACCGCTACGGCATCGTCTCGGTGGACGCGGATGGCACCGTCGGGCAGTTTGAGGAGAAGCCGCGCCGCTCCCGCTCGTCGCTGGCGAGCATGGGCGTCTATGTCTTCCGCAAAAACTTCCTGCTCGATGTGCTGGCCTCCGGCAAGGAGGATAACCTGGGGCGGGACATCATGCCCAAGCTAATCGGCAAGACGACGGTGCAGTCGTACCATTTCCAGGGCTACTGGGCCGACGTCGGCACCGTGCAATCGTACTACGAGGCCAACATGGCGCTGCTGGTGGAGACGCCAGCGCTGGACCTGTACGACCCCGAGTGGGTCATCCACACCCGCTCGGAGGAGCGGCCGGCGGCCGACATCGGCGCGGCGGCGCGGGTCGAGGGCAACCTGCTGAGCGACGGCTGCCGGATCAACGGCACGGTGATGCGCTCGGTCATCGCGCCTGGCGTGATCATCGAGGAGGGGGCGGTGGTGCGCGACTCGATCCTCATGACTGACGCCGTCGTCGAGCGCGGCGCGGTGGTAGACCGCTGTATTCTGGACAAGAACGTCCGCGTCGGGGCGGATGCGCGGCTCGGCGACGGTGACGATAACACGCCAAACCAGGACAGCCCGGCGATGCTGAACACCGGCATCACCCTGGTGGGGCGCGGCGCGAGCGTGCCGGCCGGGGCGATGGTCGGGCGCAACGTGGTGATCAGGCCGCGGGTTGCTGGCACCGCCCCGTTCGGCAAGGGGCTCGCGGTGGCAAGCGGCAAGACCATCGGCTGATCCTGCGGGCGAGCGCCGCGCTATCTGCCGTCCGATGGCCACCATCGG
Organism: Roseiflexaceae bacterium; assembly: GCA_043754595.1. Taxonomy (GTDB): domain Bacteria; phylum Chloroflexota; class Chloroflexia; order Chloroflexales; family Roseiflexaceae; genus JAYUUK01. The sequence goes on from JAYUUK010000203.1 coordinate 7,228, forward strand.
GCGGCTACTCTTTTCTATGAACACCAATGTGATCCTTCAGGGCGACTGCTGCGAGGTGCTGGCCACGCTGCTGGAGCGCAGCGTCGACCTGATTTTTTGCCGACCCGCCGTACAATCTGCAGCTGCGCAACGACCTGTACCGGCCGAACCAGAGCCGCGTCGACGCGGTGGACGACCACTGGGATCCCCCGATCTGGCGACCTACGACGCGTTCACCCGCGCCTGGCTGGCGGCCTGCCGCAGGGTGCTCAAGGATAGCGGCGCGCTGTGGGTGATCGGCTCGTACCACAATTGCCGGCCACCTGCGGCATTATTCTGTGAGAGGATGTGCGCTCGCGCCGTGTGACGGTGGGAGCGGGCGATCCGCTGCTGCCGGCCACCTGCGGCATTATTCTGCATCCCCGGGCCGGTCTCTCAGCCAAAGCTCATCGGCGATGCCTTGCGCGCGGCGGCGCGATGCGCTACCATGGCGGCACACAGTCAAGGAGAACCGATGTCGACTCCTGCCGCCCGCGATGAGCTGATCCGACGCTACGGCGACGATGTGTATCGCCTGGCCGTGCTTCTCCTCCCCGATGAACTCGCCGCCGCGCGCGCGGTGCGTCAGCTGTTTGGCAGCGCTGCCGCCCTAGCGGGCGAGCGCGGGCTGCTCGCCGCCCTGCTCGCCGCCCTGCCCAAGGAGCGCGGCCGCCATCGTCCGCCGCCGTGGGCGCAGCGCGGGCGCGATGCGCCGGCGCTGGCCGCCATCGCCGCGCTGCCGCGCGAAGCCCGCCTCGCGCTGGCCCCGTCCGCGCTGCGCACCTTCTCTGCCGATGCCCTGCGGTCCATCATCGCGCCCGCTCCGAGCGCCGCGCCGCCTGCCGCGTCTACCGCTGTGGCCGGCGCGCCGCCGCTGTTGGCGCTGGCCAGGGCGCTGCTGCCCGCCGCAGACGCCGCGCTGCTCGATGTGGCCGCCGCCCCCGATGACTGCCGCCCGGCCCGCGCCGCCATCGTGGCCGGCGCGGTGGCCAGCGCCGACCCTGCGGTCCGCGGCCACCTGGCGCTGTGCGCCGCCTGCCGCGCCGCCAGCGCGGTGCAGCGCGATCTCGCGGCCCGCGCCGACGATGCCCTGCGCGATGCCTTCCGCGATGTGACCCTGCCGCCGGCGCTCGCCGAGCAGCTCGCCGCCGACGCGACGCCGCGCAGCGCCGCGCAGCGCGTCTGGCGGTCGCCGTGGCTCGGCCGCGCGCTGCTGCCGCTGCTGGTGATCGGCGCTATTTTGGCGCTGGTGATCCCGCAGACCCGCCGCAGCGAGACCGGTGCGCGGCCAGCTGCGCTCAGCGCCGCCCCCGCCGACGCCGCTACGCTGCTGGAGCGGGCGCGCGCCACGCTCTACGCTGCCCCCGATGGCAAAGGCGTTTGGTCCGGCCGCTACGCCATCTTCTTCCCTTTCCCTGACGGCAGCAGCGCCACGCTCGCCGCGCAGCTCTGGCGCGATACCGAAGCGTCGCGTCACCGGCTGCAGCTGGTCCACGCCAACGGCGGCGCGCCGTTCGAGTTTGAGCTCGGCGATGGTCGCACCACGCTGCGCTACGCTGCCACCCCGGCCTACGGCGCTGCGCTCTACCCGCAGCTCGGACAGTACGCCAGCGGCGCGGTGCAGCTGGCGCAGCAGCAGGCCGAGCAGCGGGCCATGCTCGAAGCCAGGCTCGCCTCAGGGGCATGGGCGCTCGGCGGGCAGTACCTTGAGCTGGCGTCCGCCGCCGGCGGGATGCGCAGCTTCGGCAGCCGCGTCGCGGACGATGGCACAGCGCTGCAGATCGTCGGGTTCCGCGCGCTCTCGCCGCTGGCCCGCGCCGATGACGCAGCGCCGGCGACGATCCTGCTGGCGCTGGCGAGCGATAGCGGCCGGCTCTACGAGGTGCGCGAGATCAGCAGCCCCGATGGCGGCGAGCAGACCGGGCGGGTCACCTGGCAGTACCTCGGCGGCGAGTGGCTCGACGCGGCGCAGAAGGCCAGCGCCTTCGATATCGACCGGGCCTACAACGGCGTCGCACCGTTCGAGCCGCGCGATTCGATCGCCAGCCCACTGCTGCCGCTGGTGCCTCAAACTGCGTCGATTGCGCTGGAGCATGCCAGCTACACCGGGCTGCGCTTTCCGGCGATCGCGCCGCCCGGAGCCGCCGCCGCCGCGCTTGTCCAGATGATGATGGTCAATACGGAGTACGCCGTGACTTACATCGGCCCGCAGCGACGCCTCGCTATCACTGCCATGGCGAACGCTACGATCTCGCCAGCCAACGCCGAGACGGTGAAGATCGGCGCTGCGACGGCGCTCATCCGCGCCGGGCCGAGCCGCCGCTACGATGTGCGGCTGCTGCCCGATCCGCAACTTAATACACCATCCTTCGTGCTTAATCTCACCGCCGTCGGCTACGGCCGCGCTGAACTGGTGGCGCTGCTCGGGTCGCTGCGCCCGCTCGATAGCGCCATCTACCGCGATCAGTCCAGGCTGTTCGTCGCCAGCAGCGATCGCCCGAGCGCTGTAGTTGAGGCGCTGCTCGATCTGATCGCCGCCGCTCCAGATGTCCCATCAGTTGGGCATCTTCGCCACCTCAGCTACCGGGTCTTCAGCCGCCAGCAGCCGCGGGCCGCCGCGCCAGCCAACCCGTACCAGATGGTGGCCTATGGCGGCCAGGCCGAGACCACGGTGCAGCAGACGTGGCTGCGGCCCCATGCCGAGGACACGAATTGGGCGATGACCGATATCCAGACGCTGGACGGCGGCACGATCGACCGTTATGTGTTCAACGGGGGCTCTGTCATGCGGGTCGATGGGACGACTGCCGTGGCCGCCCAAGTCTCGCCAGACGCCGCACCACAGCATGCGCCAGGCACGATGCTGGCCTGGCGCATGCTGGGCTGCGGCGCGTATGTAGCCGGCCAGCCGACGCTCGCGACTGACGGCGGCGCGCGCACGCTGACCTACCGCGAGGCCAACGTTAGCGCGAGCTGTCTGTGGTTCGAGCTCCAGACTGCGCTGGAGCAGCAGCAGAGCGAACCGCACCGGGTTCAGACCGATGCGCTGCGCCCATATCTGTTCGATCTGGCCGGCAAGCCGCTGTTCACCAGCGTCACGCTCGACGCCGACGGGCGTCCGAGCCTGGTGGCCATCTGCGCTGGCGAGCCAGTGTGTACGCCGCTCCAGAGCTGGCAGACTTTGACCGATGAGGAGCTGCCGGCCGCCAGCGTCGGCGCGTTCGACCAGGGCGCGCGGCCCGATGCCGTCGGCTCGCCGCTGCGGCTGATCATCTCGCTCGATAACCAGCTGGCGAGCGCGGCCGCGCCGGTGTATCTGCTCGATGCGCCGGGCGTCACGCTCGGCACGATCGAGCGGGTCGAGACGCCGACCGGGGGCTCCTCCACCGATGAGGACGTGCTAAGCGCGGCGCTCGACACCGGCGTCGCTACGCTCCAGACCTACAGCATGCCGCAGGGCCAGACGATGCGGGTCTACCAAGGCAGCGAGGCGGCCTTCGGCGGGTTTCTTCACCAGCACGCCGTGTGGTCAGTCAGCGTTCCTGAGGCCTTCGCCATGGCCGACGGCGGCAGCGTCGCCGGCTGGCGCGTCATGCAGGGCAGCGGCCCGGTGTGGGCGCTGCTGCCGCTCGGCGAGACGCTGGTGGCGGCCGAGATGACCTACGCAGAGCAGACGGCCGCGCTCGCCACGCTGCGGCTGGCGAAGTAACGCGATTCTCATCCGCCCGCTCGCGCCGCGCCATGTATGGTAGACTCTGTCGCATCCGATCGAAACGTCCCACGAGGTACCCGTGCTCAGACGCTGCTGGCCGCTCGCCATTCTCCTGCTGCTCTGGCTCGCTCCCGCCGGCGCGGCGCTGGCGCAGGAGGATCCGTGGCGCGAGCTGCCGACGGCCTCGTTTCTGATCCTGTACCGTGACGGCGACGCGGCCACGGCCCAGGGCTACGCCGGCTTCGTCGATGCCGTCTACACCGAGACCACCGGGCTGTTTGGTGATAGGCCGCAGACGCCGATCGCGCTCAGGCTCTACCCGACGCTCGAAGACTACTATGTGGTCAATCCGGCGGCGCGCGGGCTGCCGGGCATCGTGGCGCACGCCGACTACCAGCATAACGAGGTGGCGGTGCTGCTGCCGCAGCTGCGGCAGCAGCCGCAGGTCCAGCTGGAAAATACCATACGCCACGAGCTGACCCACATCATCGCCGCCGACCTGTCGGGCAACCGGCTCAACGTCGGGTTTCAGGAGGGCGTGGCGCAGTTTATGGAAAAACCATCGGACGAGCTCGATGCCAAGGTTGCGCTGCTGCGCCGCGCCAACGAGAGCGGGACGCTGCTGAGCTGGGCTGACCTGGACAGCCGCGACAAGGTCTACAGTGACCCAGAGATCGCCTACCCGCAGACGCTCTCGGTGGTGGCGTTTCTGGTCGAGCGCGGCGGATTCCCCAAGCTGCGGGCCTTCCTTGAGGCCAGCGCCACTGCCAGCGGCTACCGCAGCGCGCTGGAGCAGACCTACGGCGCGCCAGCCGATGCGCTGGAGCGCGAGTGGCTCGGCTGGCTCCCCGGCTATGTCGGCGGCGGCTACCGCAACAGTCCGCTGACGAGCTACGATCTGAGCGGGGCCGAGCGGCTGCTGGTGGCCGGGCAGTATGCCGCCGCCAATCAGGAGCTGCAGACCGCCGTCTCGTGGCTGACCACCACCCAGCAGACCGAGAAGCTGGCGGCGGCTCAGGCGATGCTCGACCGCAGCGTGCGCGGGCAGCAGGCCGACGAGCTGGCGAAGCAGGCCCAGGCGGCGCTCGACGCCCGCGACTATGGCCAGGTTGTGCTGCTGGCCGAGCGGACCAAGCGCGCCTACAATGCCATCGGCGATACCCGGCTGGACGGGACGCTCGACGCGTTTGTGGCGCACGCCGAGCGGGCGCAGCGCGCCGACGTGCGGCTGGCTGACGCGCAGCGGCTGGCGGGCGAGTGGCTGGCGGCGGTGGCGGCGCGCCGCGCCGCCGATGAGGCGGCTGGCGAGTTCATGGCGCTCGGCGATGCTGAGCGCGCCAGGCAGGCCATTGACGTGCGTGGCGTGGTTGACGCGCGGCAGCGTCTGGCTGGCGGCGCGCTGCTGGCGTGCGGCCTGGCGGGGGCCGCGCTCAGCGTCGGGCGGCGGCTGACGGCCAGAGAACAGGAGGCATGGTGAGCGTACTTGAAAAACAGCTCGACCAGCTGGCGGCCGACCGCTGGGCCTACCGCGGGCTGCGCACCCTGCTGCGCGGGGTCTGGCTGAGTGTCTGCGTCTGGTGCATCGCGCTCGGCGCGGCGATGCTGCTCGGCTGGCCGCTGGATCTACGGCTGTACGGCGCCGGCGCGCTGGTCTGCGTGCTGCTGGCGCTGCTGGCGCTGCTGCGCCCGCCGCTGGCACCGCAGACGGTGGCGCGGCGGCTGGACCGGCGCTACGGGCTGAACGAGACGCTGATCACCGCGCTCGAGGTGGCCGAGCAGCAGCCGGCCCCCGGCAGCGTGGCGGCCTACCTGCTGACCCACGCCACCCGCACCACCGCCGGGCTACGGGCGCAGATCCAAAAGCGCCAGCCGCCGCCGTGGACCGATTTTCTTACGCTGCTGACGATGCTGCTGGCGGCGCTCGGGCTGCTGCTGCTCAGCGGGATCGCCGCCCCGCCGCTGCCGGCTGCGTTTGCGCCGCCGCCGGCGCTGCCATTGGCCGCCGAGGTGGCCCCGCCGCAAGACCAGCGCGAGGCGGCGGGCCAGCAGCCCGGCCAGGCGAGCGCCGGCGCGCCGAGCGCCGCTGACCGGCAGACCATGGCGGCGCTGGCCGACGCGCTGCGCGACCAGGGAGCCACCCGACCGGCGGCCGACGCGCTGGATAAGGGCGACCCGGCGGCAGCCGCGGCGGCGCTGCGCCAGCTCGCCGACCAGGCCGGGCAGCTGTCGCAGGACGCGCGCGACCAGATCGCCAGACAGCTCGACGATGCGGCGAGCGCGATCGGGCAGGGCGACCCGCAGACTGCCGCCGCCGTGCGCGACGCCGCAGCGCAGATCGGCGGCTCCGAGCGCGATGCCAGCCGCGGCATGGAATCGCTGGCGTCGGCAGTCGAGCAGCTTGGCAAGCAGGGACAGCAGAGCGGCGATGGCCAGACGGGCGCGAGCGGCACCGACGCTACCTCGCCCCAGACCGGTGGCCCGAGCGGCCAGCAGCAGAACGGCGCTTCGCAGCAGCCCGGCGCTGGGGCCGGGGCCGGCAACTCGGCGGCGTCGCAGCAGCAGCCGCTCAATCAGCCAGAGCGACTCGGCGTGGATGGCAAACCGATGCCGCTGGACGCCAAGGGCGATGGCGCGCCGACGCTGGGCGACGCGGGCGGCGCAAAGATGCCTGGTAGCGGCGGGACGACGAACGGCGGCACGGCCGGGAGCGGCGGGAGCACCGCCGCCGACCCGCTCAATATACCAATGGACGAGCGCGATGTGGTTCAAGACTATTTTCAGCCGTAGGCCGGCTCAGCCGGCAGCGC